>RFKS01000041.1 GCA_003694205.1 Alphaproteobacteria bacterium
CGAGGGTCTCGGCGCGGGCGAGACCCGTTTCGGCACGGGCGTCAAGCAGCGCGGCGCGCTTGCCGGCGGCATCGAGGATCGGCGGCTGAACGCGACCGCTCAGGCGATCGTCGAGGGTCTCGAGCCTGTTGGCGCGAACCGCATGAAAGCCGAGCTGCCGCGCCACCGGTTCGGCAAACAGCGTGAAGCCGCCGGAGACGAGCATCGTTCGCGCCCCCGCGGCCGCCATCGTGCGCACCAGTGTCGCGGCCCCGGGGGCGGGCCGCACGCGCTCGGTGAGGCAGCGCTCGATGGCCGCGAGCGGCAGGCCGGCGAGCAGCGCCACGCGCTCCTTAAGAGCGCCCGCGAAATCGATCTCGCCACGCATCGCCGCCGCCGTCACCGCGGCGACCTCCGCCTTGCAACCGACAAGCTCGGCAAGCTCGTCGATGCATTCGACGGTGATCATCGTCGAGTCCATGTCAGCGACGAGCAGCCGCTTGCGGCGCCCCGACGCAGTTTGCACCGCGATATCCGCTTCCTCGGCGAACGGATGCGCGCGGGCGATCGTGCGCGCCACCGGCAATGGCAGGCCGCTGAATTCGATATCGTGCGCCTCGGGGCCGAGGCGGGTGCGCGCAACGACCTGCGCGCCGGCATCGGCAAGGGCCTGCGCAAGGGCGTCCGCGGCAGCACCATCGTCGCCCGCTTGCGGCTTGACGACGAGCGTCGCGACATTATGCAGGGGTGCATCCGGCATGGAGGCGGCAATTCCGTGAAGACAGGGTGCGCGGTTCTTATTGCAGGGCCGACGGCGAGCGGCAAGTCGGCGCTCGCGCTGGCGCTCGCCGAGCGGCATGACGGTGTCGTGATCAATGCCGACTCGATGCAGATCTATCGCGATCTCGAGATCCTGACGGCACGCCCGGACGCTGCCACCCTGGCGCGCGTGCCGCATCGTCTCTATGGCATTCTCGATGCCGCCGATCCTTGCTCCGCCGGCCGCTGGCAGCGTCTCGCCGACGCCGAGATCGCGGCAGCCTGGCGCACCGGGCGCCTGCCGATCCTCGTCGGCGGCACGGGGCTCTATTTTCGTGCCCTGCTGGAAGGTCTGGCGGATGTGCCACCGATCCCCGACGCGCTACAGCACCGCATCGCCACACGCCTTGCCGTGGAAGGCCCCGCCGCCCTTTATGCCGAGCTTCGTGCACGCGATCCGCTGATGGCCGAGCGCCTGAGGCCGACCGATTCGCAGCGCGTCGCCCGCGCGCTCGCGGTGGTCCTCGCGACGGGACGCTCGCTCGCCGAATTCCAGGAGGCGGGCAAAACCGGACTGCCAAAGGCGGGCCGCAAAATGCGCCCTCTGAAATGGGTCCTCGACAGCCCGCGCGACGCGCTCTACCGCCGCATCGATGCACGCTTCCTCGGAATGATGGAACGGGGCGCCCTCGACGAAGTTCGGCGACTGCTTGCCCGCGGTCTCGACCCCGGGCTTCCCGCGATGAAGGCGATCGGCGTGCCCCCCTTGCGCGCGCTGATCGCGGGCAGGATTTCCCGCGAGGAGGCGATCCGCCGTGCCCAGCAGGACAGCCGCCGCTACGCCAAGCGGCAGATGACATGGTTGCGCACCCAGGCCGCCGACTGGCCACGCCTTGCGGCCGACGATATGAAGAAGGCGATGGCAACGATCGACGCCGCGCTCGCGGCGCCGGCGACAGGAGGGCAGGACTGAGATGAAGGTCTATCGCGACGCCGATATCGACACCGCAGTCCTCAAGGACCGGCTGGTGGCGATCATCGGCTATGGCAATCAGGGGCACGCGCATGCCCTCAATCTTCGCGATTCGGGGTGCCGCGTCATCGTCGGTGCGCGAGAGAATTCGCCTTCCGGTGCGAGAGCCCGCGAGGCCGGATTCGAGGTCGTGTCCTATGGCGAGGCGGCGGCGCGGGGCGACGTCGTCATGGTCTCACTGCCGGACGAGCACATCCCCGACGTCTATGCGGCCGAAATCGCCGAACGCCTGAGATCCGGTACCGCGCTCGGCTTCGCGCACGGTCTTGCGGTCCATTTCGGCCATGTCGTGCCGGATGCGGGCCTCGATGTCTTTCTCATCGGCCCCAAGGGGGCGGGCCGCTGGCTGCGTGCCGAATATGAGGCCGGGCGCGGGCTCGCCTGCCTCTATGCCGTGCACCAGGATGCGACCGGCGAGGCGCGGGCGATCGCGCTCGCCTACGCCGCGGGTCTCGGCTGCGGTCGCGCCGGCATCGTCGAGACCAGCTTCGCCGAGGAATGCGTCTCCGATCTCTTCGGCGAGCAGGCTGTCCTCTGCGGCGGCATTCCGGCACTCATCGAGGCCGGCTACAGGACCCTCGTCGAAGCCGGTATCAGCCCGGAGATGGCCTATTTCGAGTGCCTACACGAGGCCAAGCTCATCGTCGATCTGATGTTCGAGGGCGGTCCCGCCTATATGCGGCGCGCCATTTCGACGACCGCCGAATATGGCGGCTATCTCGCCGGCGAGCGGCTCGTCACCGAGGAGACACGACAGGAAATGCGTCGCATCCTCGACGATGTTGTCTCGGGCGCCTTTGCCGCGCGGCTCATCGCCGACACGCGCGCCGGCGGTCCCGAGCTTGCGCGCCTGCGCCAGGGCCAGGACGCGGACATCGAACCGGTCGGCGCGCGGATTCGCGCTCTCATGCCCTGGCTTGCGCCGAAATTGCCGGATTCCTAGAGCATTTTCTTAACCATATTCGAACATGGTTCGAAACAGGCGGCCGGCGCGCCGTTTCCTGCGAGGGCTCGCCTATTGCAGCCGCCCCGCAACTGTGCTCAAAGGCGTGTGAACGGCCCGGGCGGAGGCCCTCGACAGGTTCGTGCTGCCCCAATGTGCCGCGTGTCATTGCAAAGGCGTGAGAGAACATGTTTTCAAAGATCCTGGGGATGTTTTCATCCGACATGGCCATCGATCTCGGGACGGCGAACACGCTCGTCTATGTCAAGGGACGGGGCATCGTCCTCAACGAACCGTCGGTGGTGGCCATGAAGTCGGCGGGCGGCCGGCGCCAGGTTCTCGCCGTCGGCAACGAGGCCAAGATGATGCTCGGTCGCACGCCGGGCAATATCGAGGCCATTCGGCCCCTGCGCGACGGAGTGATCGCCGATTTCGAGATCGCCCAGCACATGATCCGCCACTTCATCCGCAAGGTGCACAACCGCGCCTTCGCCAGTCCCGAGGTGGTGATCTGCGTTCCCTCGGGGTCGACCGCGGTGGAGCGCCGCGCGATCCGCGAGGCGGCAGAGGAAGCCGGCGCCTCCAAGGTCTATCTGATCGAGGAGCCGATGGCGGCGGCGATCGGTGCCGGTCTCCCGGTGACCGAGCCGCAGGGCTCGATGGTGGTCGATGTCGGCGGCGGCACGACCGAAGTCGCCGTGCTGTCGCTTGGCGGCATCGTGTTCGCCACCTCGGTGCGAGTCGGCGGCGACAAGATGGACGAGGCGCTGATCTCCTACGTCCGACGCAGCAACAATCTGCTGATCGGCGAGAGCACCGCCGAGCGCATCAAGAAGGAGATCGGCACCGCTGTCGAGCCCGATGACGGCGTCGGCCTGTCGATGGAGATCAAGGGCCGTGATCTGATGAACGGGGTGCCGAAGGAGATCGTCATCAACCAGCTCCAGGTGGCGGAAGCGCTCGCCGAGCCGGTTGGGGCGATCATCGAGGGGGTCAAGGTCGCGCTCGAGCACACGGCACCCGAGCTTGCGGCGGACATTGTCGACAAGGGCATCGTGCTCACCGGCGGCGGCGCATTGCTCGCCGATCTCGACCGCATCCTGCGCCAGGCGACCGGCCTCCCCGTCTCGATTGCCGAGGAGCCACTCACCTGCGTCGCGCTCGGTACCGGCCGGGCGCTCGAGGATGAGGTGCTCAAGCATCTGCTGATTACCGACGACTGAAAACGCGGGCGCGGGCGCCCCCGCGCCCCTGGAGCCGCAAGCTTTTGAAGACACCGCACGCCAGGACCTCCATTTCCCTTCTCGGCAGCCGGCGCGGCCGCTGGATTTTTGCGGGGCTGGTCTCCCTGGCGCTAGTTTCCCTCATTCTCGGCCGGATCGAGCACCCGCTCGTCCTGGCTCTGCGCGCCGCCGCCGCCGATGTTGCGCGTCCGGCACTCGAACTCGCCGCACGGCCCCTCGCCGGGCTCGACCGGATGGCCGAGTGGTTTCGCGGCATGACGCGTCTGGCGGCGGAAAATGCGCGCCTGCGCGAGGAGAATGCGCGTCTTGCCCGCTGGCGGGATACGGCGCTCGTGCTCGAGCGCGAGAACAACCGCCTGCGGACCCTGCTCAACGCACCCCGCTTCAGCACCCTGCGTGTGGTGACGCCCCGCGTCATCGGCGTCGCCGGCGGCCCGTTTGTCCGCTCGATCCTGATCAATGCCGGCCAAGTCGATGGCGTGCGCAAAGATCAGGCAGTTGTCGACGAGCTCGGTCTCGTCGGGCGCGTCGTCGAGGTCGGCAACCACGCCGCGCGGGTGCTTCTCGTGACCGACCTCAACAGCCGGGTGCCGGTCCGCGATGTCGAGCGCGACGAGCTCGCCATCCTGCGCGGGCGCAATGACGCGCTGCTCGAACTGGCCTTCCTGCCACCTGACACGATTCCGAAGGTCGGTGATCTATTGGTGACCTCGGGGGACGGTGGCATCTTTCCCCCCGACATTCCGGTCGGCCGCATCGCCGCGGTGGAGAAGGACCTCGTCACGGTGACGCCCATCGCGCTTCTCGACCGGCTCGACTTCGTGCAAGTCCTCGGTCGCGTCGCCGATGTTGTCGAGCCGCCGGACGGGGTCGCGTCGCCATGAACACGACCCTGAAGGCGACGGGTCGCGCCCTGCGGGCGGCGGCACCGCTCGCGCTTGCCACGGCTCTCGTCATCCTGACCCAGATTCCGATCGGGTCGGCCACCGCGGCGGTGCCGGCCCCCAACTGGCCCCTGATGCTCGTCTTTTATTTCTCGATCCACCGGCCGCGCCTGGTCCCACCAGCAGGGGTGGCGCTCGTCGGACTGTTTCAGGACTTTCTCTGGGGCGGACCTCCCGGCCTCAACATGCTGCTCCTGCTTCTTGCGCAAATGGTCCTGTCCAACCAGCAGGCCCATTTCGTGCGCCTGCCCTTCCTCTTCGGCTGGGCCGCG
>RFKS01000042.1 GCA_003694205.1 Alphaproteobacteria bacterium
CCTGCGACGCGCGCTGGGGGATCGTCGGGCTGTACCGGGCGGCGAAGGGCACGCCGGCGTCGCTCGAGGTCGGCGATCTGCAGGCGGGCATTGGCGAATTCGCGCGCGTCGCGCTGCAGGATGCGTGACAGATCCACCGATTCGGCAAGGCGCCGGATGTCGCCCGATCGGGCGAGCTGGTCAAGCCGTCGCAGCGTTGCTTCGCGGCGCGTGCGGCTGCGGATGCCGGCGGCGATCGGGCGCATGCCCTTGGTCAGGTACCGGCACAGATTGGGCAGACGTCCGGCCCGCAGAACGCCCTGCAGGAAGGCAAACAGCTCGACGATTGCACTCATCGTCCGCGTCGCATCGGCCTTCCTTTGGCCGATCCGGTCGACATATCGCTGCGCCTGTGCGACCCGGCTGGAGAAGAAGGCGAGCATATGCGGATCGAGCAGGTTCTGCTGTCCGCCTTCTCTGCCCGCATGGTCCTCGATATGATCAAGCAGAGCCTCCGGCGTCGGAATCCAGCGGCCGGCGAGCTGTGGGCTGAGGCAGGGCAGGGTGGGGTTGAGGTCATAAAGCACGCGCCTGAGGCCGGTTCCCATGGTCCCGGCACGCACCATGGCAACGGCGGTGGTAAGCTCATCGGCGACACGCGAGATCGCCGGATTGCGCTCGGCGACAATATCGAGGATCGCCGGCAGGACTCCGGATTCAAAGAGTTTCGTGAACGCCTCAAGGCGTTTTTCGTCTCCCTCCCGGAATGCCTCCGCAAGAGCCGGTCCGACACCATCGAAGCAGACGCTGAGCATGCGGAAGCGGACCGGGCCGCGCGGATCGAGATGCGAGACGACGCGCGCGACGAGGGCGTAGTCGCCCTGGCGGGAACTCGACAGGTCGACCTCGGGCCGGACGTCGATCAGCTTCTCGAGCCGCTCGTTGAACAGCTCGCTTGTGACGAGTTGCTGGATCCATTTCGCGAATTCGAGGCCGCGCAGGAAAGGCGCCGCCTCGAGTGGGTAGCGGGCAAAGTCATGGGCGAGGATGCGGCGATCGGAATAGCTCGTGCGACGAAAGGTGACCGGCCGCGCGAAGGTCCACAGCGTGGTCACCGAGCGCCGGCTTGGCAGCGCCGAGTCGACCCAGGCGCCAACCTCCTTCAAGGTCCAGCGCTCGTCGGGATCGTCGTTGAGCATGCCCCGCAGCAGCGTGCCGATGATGCCCGGAATCTCGACGCCGGCGGACAGGGCCCAGAAGGAACCCTGCGCGACGCGTGCGTGATGGAGCTTCTCGGGATCGCGCTCGGCGCCAGGCAGTCGCCCGAGATAGGCGGCAAGGATGCTTGCGCCAGCGGCGAAGATGTCGGAATCCTCGTCGGCCGGACCGCGGCCGAAAGGCTCCGCCGTGGTGCGCTCGAGGATCTCGAAATGGGCCGGCTGGTCGGCGCCCGGCGGTGACGTGAAACAGTCGCCGAGAACAATCTCGTCACAGGCGTCGCTGGTGAAAAAGATATTTTCCGGCCGCAGTGCCCGGTGTGTCAGCTTGCGCGCATGAAGCGCCGTCAATGCCTTGACGAGCGCGGGCACGAGGATGCGCCGTACCCTGTGTCCGTTGACCGGCGTTCGCGCCGCCGCCTCGGCGAGAGATGGACCGGCGGGCGCCTCGATCAGGGTCACGAGCTGTTCCGGGCCACCCGCCTGAGGCCGGATGATCTCCTGCAGGATCGGGTTGAGGATGTTCGAAACCGGCGATTTCATCAGCGACAGCAACACATCGCGCCGGTGCGGCACGCCGGGATGATGCACGATGGCGTAGAGATTCAACGAGCCGTCGCGCTCGTCACGGACCCGGAAAGCCTTGCCGCCTGCGGTGTCGAGATGCGGTAGCGGTGTCGCGAGGTCAAGCAGGTATCGGCCGGCGAGGCGGCCGGCCTCGCCGGAAGTCTGGGGCTGGACGCCCTGTACCGTCGTGCCGGCGGCCGACATCGGCAACAGATCACTCCATCAGACCAGACTGCGGTCCGACAAGCATACAAGCATTGGCGGCTTAAATCGCCGTTAATGCGCGCGCCCCGGGCGTGGGCTCAATGCTGGAAGGGGTCACGCATGAGGATCGTGTCCTCGCGCTCGGGGCTCGTCGACAGCAGCGCCACCGGTGCGCCGATCAGCTCTTCGATGCGGCGTACATATTTGACTGCGGTCGCCGGCAGCTCGGCCCAGCTCCGCGCTCCGCGCGTGCTGTCGCTCCAGCCCTCGAGGCGCTCATATACGGGCTCAACGGCGGCCTGCGCCGCCATGTCGGCGGGAAGATAGTCGAGATCCTGTCCCGCGAGGCGATAGCCGACGCAGACCAGAATCTCCTCGAAGCCGTCGAGGACGTCGAGCTTGGTCAGTGCGATGCCGTCGATTCCGGAGACGGCGACCGCCTGTCGCACAAGCACGGCATCGAACCAGCCGCAGCGGCGCGAACGCCCCGTAACGGTACCGAACTCATGGCCGCGCTCGCCGAGCCGCCGGCCGATGTCGTCGTGAAGCTCGGTGGGAAATGGGCCGGCGCCGACGCGCGTGGTGTAGGCCTTGGTGATGCCGAGCACATAGTCAAGCGCTCCCGGACCCACGCCGGCGCCGCTCGCCGCCTGTCCGGCCGCGGTGTTGGACGAGGTAACGAAGGGATAGGTGCCGTGGTCGACATCGAGCATCAGTCCCTGCGCGCCCTCGAACAGCACCCGCTTGCCAGCAGCGCGCGCGGCGGCGAGGCTCTGCCACACCGGCGCCGCGAAGGGCAGGATGCGGTCGGCGATCGCCATCAGGGAGTCGACGATGGCGGCGCCGTCGATGGCTTCCGCGCCGAGCCCGGCGCGCAGGGCATTGTGGTGGGTAAGAAGACCAGCGAGCCGCTCCTCGATGGCCTCGCGGCTGCCGAGATCACAGACGCGGAGCGCGCGCCGCCCTACCTTGTCCTCATAGGCCGGGCCGATACCGCGGCGGGTGGTGCCGATGCGGGTGCCGCTCGTCGCATCCTCCCGCAGCGCATCGAGCTCGCGATGAAAGGGCAGGATTAGCGTTGCATTGGCGGCGATCTGCAGCCGCTCGGGCGTCACCGGGACGCCCTGGTCCTCGAGGCGGGCGATTTCGTCAAGCAGGGCCCAGGGATCGATCACCACGCCATTGCCGATGACCGAGAGCTTTCCCTCGCGCACGATGCCGCTTGGCAACAGGCTGAGCTTGAAGACGGTGCCGTCAATGACCAGCGTGTGGCCGGCATTGTGGCCGCCCTGGAAACGCACCACGACGTCGGCGCGCTCGGAGAGCCAGTCGACGATCTTCCCCTTGCCCTCATCGCCCCATTGCGAGCCAACGACCACCACGTTCGCCATCCGAGCTCAGCTCCCTTCCTGTCCGTCCAGCGCCCGCACCTGTCCCGTGTCCCGGTCGAGAATGTGCGTGCAGCCGAGACGTCGCGCCTCGCCTTCCGGATCGTCCGTCGCCGCAAGCCCGGCAATCGTGCGCCAGCCTTCACCCCTGAGATGCGCCGCCCGCTCGGGGCCGGTGCCGAAGGGGCAATAGAGCCGTCGCACGGCTTGCGGTGCCGGCACGGCCCGGATCAGACTGTCGAGATACATCGAGAAACCGACCGCCGGCTCGCCGTCGCCTTCCGGCCCTTTCGCCCGGTAGCGCCCGCCGCGGCCGAGTTCGCCTCGCACATTGCGGGCGAACAGCGCAAATCCGATGCCATTGTGGTATTCGAAACCGCGGATTTCCCCCGGATCGAGTGTCACCATGAGGTCTGGTGCGCGTTCGGCCACTGCCCGTGCCGTCGCCAGATAACGGTCGCGGATCGCCGCCGCCTCGCCGGCGAGCGGCAGACCCGCGAGTCGGTCGGCAGTCTCGGCGACGGTTCCCGCACAGCGCATCAGCGCCGACAGCAGCTCCCTCGCCTCCTGCGGAAAGGTCGCGAGGGCACCCACATCCTTTGCATCGAGCGCGGATCGTGCCGCCGCGGCGGCTTCCCGATCGAGGCCGAGCCGGGCGGCGATGGCGGGAACGAGGGTTGGCGATACCAGATCGACGGAGAGACCGCGGACACCGAGGGCCGTCAGCGCCTCGGTGGCAAGACCGATGATCTCGAGATCCGCTTCCAGGCAATCGGTGCCGATGAGCTCTACCCCTGCCTGGCGGAACTGGCGCGCCGGGCGCAATTGCGTGCCTTTCACGCGCAGCACATGGCCGGCATAGGACAGCCGGAGCGGACGCGCCCTGCTGGCGAGCCGCGTTTGCGCAATGCGCGCCACCTGGGGCGTCATGTCCGAGCGCAGCGCCATCATGCGCTGACTGACTGGATCGAGCAGGCGGAACATGCTCGTTGCGGACGCGGCCCCCGCGGGTGCCAGCAGGCTCTCCTCGAACTCGACGAGGGGCGGCGCCACGCGTTCATAGCCGTGCGCCGCGAAGATCGCCATCAGGCAGTCGACCAGATGCGCCTCATGCTCCGCCCAGGGGGGCAGATCATCCCGGAGTCCCTCGGGAAGCAGGGCCTTGGCACGGTTCTCCGGCATCGACATGGGGATGAGCCCGTCTCCTCGAGCGCCGGTCAAAAACGCAGGTGCATGGCCTGGCGCACATCCTCGAGCGCGGCGACCTCCGCGAGCACGGCGTCCTCGATCGGCTGGTCGACCGCGATCAGGGCCACTGCATAGCCGCCCTTTTCCGAGCGGCCAAGATGAAAGGTGGCGATATTGACGCCATGACGTCCGAGGATCGTGCCGAGCGCGCCGATGAAGCCCGGGCGGTCGTCATTGATGACATAGAGCATGTGGGGCGAAAGCTCGGCCTCGAGCGGCACCCCGTGAACCTCGACGATGCGCGGCGCGCGATCGGCAAAAAGGGTGCCGGCGATGGTGCGGGTCTGGGTCTCGGTGGTTACCGTGAGGCGAATGAGGGTATGATAGTCGCTCTCGCGCTCGTGCAGGACCTCGGCGACCTCGATATCGCGTTCCCGTGCGATGACCGGCGCATTGACCATGTTGACGGTCTCGAGCACCGGCTTGAGCAGTCCCTCGAGAACGACGGCGGTGAGCGGCCGCGTGTTGAGCGTCGCGACATGGCCCTCATATTCGATGCTCACCCCCTTGATGCCGCTGCGTGTGAGCTGGCCGGCGAAGGATCCGATCTCGCGGGCGAGTGCCATATAGGGCTTGAGCCGCGGCGCCTCCTCGGCGGTCATCGAGGGCATGTTGAGGGCGTTGGCGACGCCGCCGAGGAGGAGATAGTCCGACATCTGCTCGGCGATCTGAATGGCGACGTTCACCTGGGCCTCCGTCGTGGAGGCGCCGAGATGCGGGGTCGCGACGAGATTCGGATGGCCGAACAGGGGATTGTCGTGGGCCGGCTCCTCGGCGAAGACATCGAGCGCCGCGCCGGCGACATGACCGCTGTCAAGCGCCGCCTTGAGCGCTACCTCGTCGACGAGGCCGCCACGCGCGCAATTGATGAGCCGCACGCCCGGTTTCATCTTCGCGAGCGCGGCCGCATCGATGATGTGGCGTGTCTTGTCGGTGAGCGGCGTGTGCAGGCTGATGAAATCGGCGCGGGCAAGGAGGTCATCGAGGTCGACCTTGGCGACGCCGAGCTCCTCGGCGCGTTCGGGCGAAAGGAAGGGATCGAAGGCGATAACCTTCATCCTGAGCCCCTGTGCCCGGTCGGCGACGATCGAGCCGATATTGCCGCAGCCGATGATGCCCAGCGTCTTGCCCGCGAGCTCGACCCCCATGAAGCGGGACTTTTCCCATTTTCCGGCCTGCGTCGAGGCATTGGCCTGCGGGATTTGGCGGGCCAGCGCGAACATCATCGCGATGGCGTGCTCGGCTGTGGTGATGGAATTTCCGAAGGGCGTGTTCATCACCACGATGCCGCGCGCGGTGGCTGCCGCGACGTCGATATTGTCGACGCCGATGCCGGCGCGGCCGATGACCTTGAGACGATCCGCCGCTTCAAGGAGCTTCGCCGTCACCTTGGTCGCCGACCGCACCGCAAGCCCGTCATAGCGGCCGATCACCGCCCGCAGTTCATCCTTCGCGAGCCCCGGCGTCTCGTCGACCTCGATGCCGCGGCTACGGAAGATCTCCGCCGCCTTCGGGCTCATCTTGTCGGCAATCAGTACTCTCGGCATGAAATGGTCCTTCGTCCGGCAAATACGATCATGTGGGGAAGCGTGGCTCAGGCCGCTTGCGCGTGGTCCGCCTTGACGGCGGCAAAGGCCCAGTCAAGCCAGGGTGTGAGTGCCGCGAGGTCGTCGCGCTCGACCGTCGCCCCGCACCAGATGCGGAGACCCGGCGGGGCGTCGCGATAGCCGGCGATGTCATAGGC
>RFKS01000043.1 GCA_003694205.1 Alphaproteobacteria bacterium
ATCGCCTTTGGCTGCGGCGCCATCCGTGGTTCGAGGCCGAGGTGGTGCCCGAGATTCGGGCCCGCGTCGCGGCCATCCTGGGGCAGGGGTGAGTACCGTGCCGCGCGCCCGCGCCGCTGCGCTGACCCCGCTCCTGCTCCTTCTTCTCGCCGGCTGCGCACCTCACTGGCTCGAGCCGCCGCAGGCGCCCGGTTACGAGGTGCCGCGGCTTGCCGCCGATGGATTCCATACCGGCGACGGCACCGTGCTCCCGCTGCGCATCTGGCAGGCGGCGCGGCCGCGCGCGGTGGTCGTCGCGCTGCACGGCTTCAATGACTATCGCGCCGCCTTCGATCTCGCAGCGCCCCTTCTCGCCGCTCAGGGGACCACGGTCATCGCCTATGACCAGCGCGGTTTCGGCGCCAGCCCGGGTGCCGGGCGCTGGGCCGGCGGCGCGCGGATGGCTGGAGATGCGTTGACGATGGTGCGCCTCGTGCGCACGCGCTTTCCCGGCTGCCCGGTGTTCCTGCTCGGCGAGAGCATGGGCGCTGCAGTTGCGTTGCTCGCCGCTGCAAGTCCGGGATCGGAGGGGCTCGTGCGTGGGGTGATCCTCGCATCGCCGGCGAGCTGGGGCTGGTCCGAGCTCAATCCCTTCTATCGCCTCACATTGTGGACTGTCGCCCATATCGCCCCCGGATGGCGCCTGAGTGGCCGCGGCCTCGGCCGCGTCGCGTCGGACAATATCGAGGCCCTGCGTGCCATGGGGCGCGATCCCCTGGTGATCAAGGAAACCCGCGTCGATGCCATATACGGGCTCGTCGATCTCATGCAGGCGGCCCTCGAGGCGGCGCCCCGCCTGCGCGTGCCGGCGCTCGTGCTCATCGGCGATCGCGACGAGATCGTGCCTGCTCATGCGATGCAGGCACTCGTCGCGCGCCTGCCGCCTGCGGCCGCGGTCTGCCGCTTTCCCGAAGGCTATCACCTTCTCCTGCGCGACCTCGGCCGGGCCGGGGTCGTGGCGCCTGTTCTCGCCTTTCTGCGGCAGGCAGAGCACGGGAACCGGTCCGCCGCAGCAGGCACGCCGCACGCTCCTGCCGCGCTGTCCGGCAGTGATGCGAGGTGCCGGCCTGCTATTGCATCAGGGTTGAGCGTGGCGGTCCAATGAGGTCGAGCGAGACGCAAATACGGGCCACGCACCAGCCAAGGATGCTGCCGATGACGGCACCGGCAAGGCTGGCGAGAAGCATGGTCGAGGGTGAGGGGTCGATGGCGCGGCCAATGATCACAAAGGTAACAGCCCCGACCGCCGAACTGGCAGCCCCGCCGCAAAGAATGCCTCCGAGAGGCATGATTCCACCCCGTCGCTGATCGGTGTCACAATGTGCCCGAAATTCCACGTCGGACTATACATGAATTCCGTGATCCCGACCAGCCGGATTCGCCGTCCCCCGAGCGGCATGATTCGTGCATGAAAAAAGATGCAGGCAAGCGTTGGCGGGCCCCGCCGATTCGGGGGTCAGGCCATCGAAGGGGTCGCGGGCACCATTGGTGGAGAGCGTCGTGGAGAATGACGACAAGCGGCAAGGCAAGGAGCCATCGGCGCAAATGTCCGGACGGCATGCGGCCTTGCTGTGGATTCTCGCCAGTGTCCTCGGTTGGGTGGTCGTCCTCGCGCTGCTTTTTCTGGTCTTCTGAACCCGTAGGCGTTCAATCCGTTCCTCCATCCGCCAGCGCGCGGATTTGTCGCGGCCGTTCCTTTGGATTGTCCTGATTTGATACAGGCTGCGTCGGAAAAATTTACACTTTGAAAAGAAATCCCGGAAACAATTGATCACGGTAAAGGCCGGATGTTTTGCCGGCGGAATTCGAGGCTGTATCTGAGCGACTCGCCCGGCGCGACTCGGGCATCGACCGGTTTGGCGGTGTCATCATGCGAACAATTCTTTTCCTTTTCGCCCTGTTTTCTCTTCTGGCCTCGCCCGCTACGGCGACGCCGGTTCTCATCGGCGTCCCGGTCGCAGGTCCGGGTGACGCCACGCCTGTCGCGGCGACCGATCCGGTGAGCGGGTCCTTCGACGTCTATATTCCCTATACCGGGGGGCTTGCGGGGGTCTTCGGCGTCGGCGGCGTCGGGCTGGCTTCGAGCGTTGCGACGCCGCGGGAAGCGGACCACAGCGGCGCCATCGATCTCTGGCTGCGCTTCGATGCACCGCGCGCGGGCCATGGCCGCGTCGCCATCGAATTTGCCGATCTCGATCTCGCGGGAGTCGCGGATCCGACCGGATTTCGAGAGTCACTTGACATATTCGATGCCCTCGGCACGTCTCTTCTTGCAGTCGGAAGTGCAGGCGACCCGGGGGTCGAGGCGGCCGATAGCACGCGGCAGCTGATCGGCCTTGCGATCCCCGTTCGGGGCGGTCCGCTCTATCTCAGGCTGCGGCTCGGAGCCGATGCTGGCGCCTTTGTCGGCCGCCGCCTGCGCAACACGAGCGAACAGGTCGCGGCCACGCTGGCCGTCGTTCCCGAGCCCGAGGCGCTGTTTCTGTTTGCGGCGGGACTGCTTGGGCTTATCGCGCGAATGCGCCGCGGTCAGTGGCGCTGCTGCCGCTGATGGAGGAGCATCCAGCCGAGTGCCGAGCCGAGGACAGCGCCGGCAAGGCTGCCAAGCCAGGGAGCGTCTGCGCCCGTCGTCACCGCGAGCGCGAGCGCAAGAGCGAGCGCGCCGGCGGCGCTCGAAAGAAATCCGAGGACAAAGACCCGAACTGTCGACATCACGACCCCGCTGTTTCGTCGAAGGCGTTCATTCGAACACGAAAAAGCTTAGAATTTGTGAAAGGCTCCCGCGCCCTACCTGTCGCCAGCCTTTACGGTCCGGCGGCGCCGACGCGGGTTGCCCCATTCTACCCGTCGCAGTCCGTCGGGAAATCGCGAAGGAACGGTAATCATTGAGAAAATCACGATACCGGCTTGCCCGGTCCGTGTGCCCTGCACGGCGACTGGCGGCGCGTTCAGCCTTGTGGCGTGCGATTGGCCTGTCGCGGAATTTTACAGATATCCTCCAGCAGCTCCTCCGCCCCCCGCAGGAATCCGGTACGCGCCACGGGGGTCCCCGGTTTTTCATATATCGGCACGAAAATTGCGGCGCTGCTGACTGTGCAGATTGGGAAAAGAGGTCCTGTCCGAGATCCGACAGCGGGAGTGTGGCGCCGCGGGTATGTCGTGAAGGGGACCGTCGGACGAAGCGACGCGATCCGGGGGACATCGTTCGCGACATGGCAAGCGGGTGACAGGATGAGACGCGAATACGCAACACTTCCCAGGTGGCGGCTGCGGTACGGGATCGCTGGTGCGCTGCTTCTCGGTGCGATGGCGGCGACGGGCTCCGCGCAGGCCGGGCTCGTGAGCCAGGGGTTCCAGCCCCTGCCTGCCGGCCAGACCGTAGGGTCGCCGGTCGAGTTCACCTCCATTCCCTTCGTCCAGATCGACGGCGCGTTCGACGGTACGGAGGCCTTGGCCGATCGTTCCTTTACCGCGGACTGGCTGCTGCCGGCAGCGCTCGTGGACGGCCTCGAGATCGATCTTGAGGCCGAGGCGCTCTTCGAGATCAAGCATTTCGACCGCAATGTGCTGAGGCTCGATATGAGCATCAGCAACACGACCATCGTCGATCCCGGCATCATCGCCAGCATCCTCTCCTTCGGTTTTGGTGCCGAACCCGATGTGAGTGCGAGTATCACCGATGCCGGCGCGGTCTTCGACGGGATCGGGGATGGCTCCGGACCGCAGCAGACCTTTCCCGGCGGCTTCAAGCAGATCGACGTCTGCATTTTCGCCGCCAATGGCTGTTCGGGCGGCAATGTGAAGGATGGACTCGCCGCCGGCCAATCCGACAGCCTCAGCCTCTCCCTGGCGCCGCTGACGGGGGACTTCGACGGCGATGACGGCAATCCCCATCTGCGCCTTCTCGCCTTTCCGATCAAATTCCAGGGCACCTTCGGCTCCTTCGAGTTCGTGGCCTTTCCGGACACGCCAGTGCCGATGCCGCTGCCCTCGACGCTGGCACTGATGGGACTCGGTCTCCTCGGGGGTGGACTGGCACGCCGGCATCTGCGGCGCCAGAGCTGAGC
>RFKS01000044.1 GCA_003694205.1 Alphaproteobacteria bacterium
CCCGGCGGGGCGTCGCGATAGCCGGCGATGTCATAGGCCGCCTCCTCGGCCTCGAGCCGGGCGGCCATCTCCTTCACCACCTGACGCTGCGCCTCGGGGGCAAGGTTCGTGAACCAAGGGTCGACGATCTTGAGGCAGAGCGACGTGTTCGAGCGGATCTCGGGGCGTGCCGCGAGATGATCGACCCAGGAGGTGCGTGCGACCCAGTCGGCGATCACGCCCGCATTGGCGTCGCTTCGTGCGATCAGCGCCTCGAGCCCGCCGATCTTCTCCGCCCATTCGAGCGCGTCGAGATAATCGGCGACGGCCAGCATCGAGGGCGTGTTGATCGTCGCACCCTCAAAGATCGCGCGATTGAGCGTGCCACCCTTCTTGATGCGGAAGATCTTTGGCAGCGGCCAGGGCGGGGTGTAGCTCTCGAGCCGCGCGATCGCGCGCGGGCCGAGGACGAGCATGCCGTGCGCCGCCTCCGAGCCCATCACCTTCTGCCAGGAGAAGGTGGCGACATCGAGCCTTGACCAGTCGAGCCGCTGCGCGAACACCGCCGATGTGGCGTCGGAGATGGCGAGTCCGGTGCGATCGGCGGCGATCCAGCCGGTATCGGGCACGCGCACGCCCGAGGTGGTGCCGTTCCAGGTGAAGACGACGTCATGCGCGGGATCGACCGCCGCGAGATCGGCGATCTCGCCATAGGGCGCCCGCAGGATGCGGACATTCTCGAGCCGGAGCTGCTTGGCCACGTCGGTGACCCAACCCTCTCCGAAGCTCTCCCAGGCGAGCATGTCGACGGGGCGGGCGCCGAGCAGGTTCCACAGCGCGAGCTCGACGGCGCCGGTATCCGAGGCGGGCACGATACCGATGAGGTGGTCGTCGGGAATGCCGAGCAGGGCGCGCGTCCGCTCAATGGCCGCCTGCAGCATGGCCTTGCCGGGACGGGAGCGATGCGAACGCCCGAGAACGCTGGCATCGAGGGATTGCGGCGTCCATCCGGGACGCTTGGCGCAGGGCCCCGATGAGAAATGGGGCCGCGCCGGTCGGCGGGTCGGTTTCATCATGTCTCTCTCCTTCCAGAGAGCGCGCGCCTCGTTGGGGAGGCGTGGCCCGCCGCGGACCCTAGGGCGTTTGTGCCGGCCAGGAAAGGGAGTTTTTGTGACGGCCGCGACAAACGCAGCTTGTCCGTCCGGAGCGGGGAAGGCGCATATGAGCGGCGCCGTTGCGGGTCGCCTCAGGCAGCGCCCCGCTTCAGCCGCTTTGCCCATTTCGCGCGCGCCTTGGCGACCTTCGGCGCGACCACGGCGGCGCAATAGGGCTGCTCGGGATTGCGGGCGAAATAGTCGTGATGATAGGCCTCGGCCGGCCAGAAGGTGCCCGCCGGCGCGATCTCGGTGACGATGGGATCGTGCCACAGCGCCGCCGCCCGCGCGATCGCGGCCTCGGCGGCCGCCTTCTGCGTCGCATCCCGGTAGAAGATCGCGGAACGATATTGCGTCCCGATATCGTTGCCCTGACGGTTGAGCTGCGTCGGGTCATGGATGCTGAAGAAGACGTCGAGCAGGTCGTCAAAACTGATGACGGCGGGGTCGAAGATCACCTCGACGACCTCGGCGTGGCCGGTGGTGCCGGTACAGACCTGCTCGTAACTCGGCTTCTCGGTCGTGCCGCCCATGAAGCCCGGGCGCACCGACGTGACGCCTTCGAGCTCCTTGTAGATGGCCTCGAGACACCAGAAACAGCCGCCCGCCAGATATGCCGTCTCCGCGGTCATGATCTCCCCTCCACTGCCGCGATGGACAAGGCGCCCGGGCTCTTCACGTGAACCCGGGCGCCCTCTCTGCCTTCATGAAGTCCGCTCAGTTCCGGCTCGCGCCCATGAAGCGGAGCAGGAAGAGGAACATGTTGATGAAGTCGAGATACAGGCTGAGTGCACCCATGATCGAAGCCTTGGCCATCGCCTCGCCATTGCCGGCGACCGTGTAATAGAGGTTCTTGAGCCGCTGCGTGTCGTAGGCGGTGAGGCCGGCGAAGATCAGCACGCCGAGGATCGAGACGATGAAGTCCATCATCGAGGAGGCGACGAAGATGTTGACCACCATCGCGATGAGGATGCCGATCAGCCCCATGAAGAGGAATTTGCCGAAGGCGCTGAGATCCCGCTTCGTCGTGTAGCCATAGAGGCTGAGCGCGCCGAAGGCGGCCGCGGTGACGAAAAAGGTGCGCGCCACCGAGGTGCCGGTATAGGCAAAGAGTATCGAGGACAGCGACAGCCCCATCACCGCCGAGAAGCTCCAGAAGAGCATTTGCGCTGAGCCGCTCGAGAGCCTGTTGATGCCAAACGACATCACCATCACGAAAACGAGGGGCGCAAAGGTGACGATCCAGCCGAGGCCGGTCATGCCCGCAATCGCGGGACCGCTCGGGGTCATCACGATATTGTAGAAGAGCTCCTGCAGGGCCGGTACGCGGAAGACCAGCAATGCCGTGATCCCGGTGAGCAGCACGCCTGCCGTCATGTAGTTGTAAATGCGCAGCATGTAGGCGCGCAGTCCCTCGTCGACGACGGCGGCCTCGGCGCGTGGTGCGGCGCTGCCGGCGGCATAGCGCCGATCAAATCTTTCGACCATATCCTCGCCTCTTCCTTTCATCGGTTGGGATATCGAGTTCGCCTAATATCGGTGTTCCACCTTGCGGGTTCAAGGAAAACCGGTCGCTCAGGCGCTGCGCAATACCGCGGCCGGCCGCGCGGCGAGCGCGCTCCAGGTGGCGAGCAGGCCGAAGGCGAGGGTGAGAAGCGTGCTGAGGAGCACGACGAGCACCATGCTCCCCGGCAGCGGCGTGAAGTCAAGCTCCATCACCCGGGTGACGACGACCCATCCCGCCAGCCCGCCGAGAAGAAGGCCGACGATCCCGGTCAGGAATCCGAGCAGCACGCATTCGATTCCGAAGGCACCGAGCACGGTGCGCCGCGTGGCACCCAGGATCTTGAACACCGCGGCGTCATAGAGGCGGTGGCGGTGCCCGGCGGCGAGCGCGCCGGCGAGAACCAGGATCCCGGCGAGGATGGTGATGAGAGCGGTCGCCCGGACTGCGGCCCCGATCCGTTCGAGGATCGCATTCACCGAGCCCAGCACCTCCTTCATGCGCACTGCCGTGACGTTCGGAAAGCGGTCGGTGAGCGCGCGGTAGGCGCCGGCCTCGGCCTCACCCGAGGCTTCCAGCGTTGCCATATAGCCGTGCGGCGCTGCGGCGAGCGTGTGGGGATCGAACAGGATCACGAAATTGAAGCCGAAGGTGCCCCACTCGACCTGTCGCAGCGAGGCGACGGTGGCCGTGATCTCACGCCCGAGCACCGAGACGGTGATGCTGTCGCCGACATCGAGGCCGAGCCCGCGGGCTTCCTCCGCCGACATCGAGACCAGCGGCGGGCCGTCGTAATCCGGCGGCCACCATTGGCCGGCGACGAGGGCGTTGCCCGCCGGCACCTCGGTCGCGTAGGACAGCCCGCGATCACCGCGCAGCACCCAGGCGGAGCCCGGATCGGCCTTCACCTCCGCAGCGGGGACGCCCTTGATGCGGGTGATGGTGCCGCGCAGGGACGGCACCGTAACGAGATTGGTGACCCCGGGAAGGCCTTTTGCCGTGGCGATGAATTCGTCACGCTGGTGCGGCTGGATGTCGATGAAGAAGAAGGCCGGCGCGCGGTCGGGGATCTGCTCCGCGACCTCGCGGCTCATATTGCCCTCGACCAGCGCCAGCGCGGCGAAGAGGGTGAGCCCGAGCCCGAGCGAGACGACTACCGGCCCGGTCGCGGCACCGGGGCGGTAAAGATTGGCGATGGCGAGACGCAGCCCCGGGCGGCGTGGCCGCGGCAGCCGGGCGGCGATGCGCTGCAGCGCCCAGCCGGTCGCGCGCAGGAGAGCGAGCGCCAGCACCGCGGCGGCGGCGAAGCCGGCGGTGAGCATCCGTTGCTCGGACAGGGCGATCGCGGCCACGAGGATGCCCGCCGTCGCGGCCGCGGCAAGGACGAGATAGGCGGGGCGCGGCAGACGCTGCGGCGGCGCCACCACCTTGCGGAAAAGTCGCGCCGCGGGCAGATCACGCGCCAGTCCGAGCGGCCAGGCGGTGAAGATGAGGGTGACGAGCAGCCCGTAGAGTGTGGCG
>RFKS01000045.1 GCA_003694205.1 Alphaproteobacteria bacterium
GGCCACACGCCGCCGCCATCGCCGCCGCCCGGTCCTCCTCGAGAGGCAGGACGAGCGCGGCCGGCAACAGACGGGCGCGGCGCAGAAGCGACAGGGCGGCGCGATCGATCGCGCGCGGCTCGGCATCGATGATGGCGAAGGGACCCTTGAGGGGGACGAGAAGGTCACGTGTCGGATCGGCGATCGCCCGTATCGCCGCCGCCGTCATTGACGGTGCATCCGCGATCGCGACCGCGGTCCGGCCCTTGTGAGGCATCTTCAGCACCGCGGCCCGCTCGCGGGTGAGGAGGATGCGCAGCGGGCCGGCCCGGCGCAGGCGCTCGAGCCAGGCCGGCTCCACCAGTTCCGCCGGTGCGACGAGCAGGGCCGTACCGCCGTCGCGCAGGATCACCGGCACCGAGCGCCGAAGATCCGCGGCCGCGCGGTCACGGGCTATCGCCTCACGCAAATGTGTTGGCACGAGAGGTTCGCTCATGCGCGACCCCGTCTCCTTCTGGTTTCCACATGGCCTATATGCCATAGATAGCGTTCCGGGGAAGGCATTGCCGGGTCGGGACGCAGCGGCGATGGCAATCGAGGGATGATGGTCGCATGTCGGTGAAACGGATATTGCTGGTCGATGACGATGAGGACCTCCGCCACGCACTGGCGGAACAGCTCGCCCTGCATGAGGAATTCGAGCCGAGCGAGGCCTCGACGGCAAGCGAGGGCATCGAGCGGGCGCGCGAGTCAAACCCGGACATGATCCTGCTCGATGTCGGTCTGCCCGATATCGACGGACGCGAGGCCTGCCGCATGCTGCGGCGCGCCGGGATCAAGGTGCCGATCATCATGCTCACCGGTGCCGATACGGATGCCGACACCATCCTTGGTCTTGAATCCGGCGCCAACGACTATGTCACGAAACCGTTCCGCTTCGGTGTCCTGCTCGCCCGCATGCGGGCGCATTTAAGACAACATGAGCAGAGCGAGGACGCGGTGTTCCAGGTCGGCCCCTATGTCTTCAAGCCGGCGGCGAAGCTCCTTCTCGACGAGGCCAGGGGGGCCAAGATACGGCTCACCGAGAAGGAGACGGCGATCCTCAAATATCTCTATCGCGCAAACGGCAAGGCGGTCAGCCGCGAGGAATTGCTGAACGAGGTCTGGGGCTACAATGCGGGCGTCACCACGCACACGCTCGAGACCCATGTCTACCGCCTGCGTCAGAAGATGGAGGAGAATCCGTCCGATGCCCGGGTGTTGCGCACCGAGCCGGGCGGCTACCGGCTGGAGATTGCGCGGGGCGACTAGACGGGCGCGATATCGACGAGGACCGGGGCATGGTCCGACGGGCGCTCCCACCCGCGGGCGTCCGCGAGCACGGCCATCGCGCGCAGACCGGGTGCGAGCTCCGGGCTCACCCAGACATGATCGAGCCGGCGCCCGCGATTCGAGGCGCGCCAGTCGCGGGCACGATAGGACCACCAGGTGAAGAGCTTCTGCTCGGGCGGGACGAAATGCCGCATGGCATCGACCCAGCCGTGGCTGTCGGCCAACGCCGCGAGCCGCGTCGTCTCGGGCGGCGTGTGACTGACCACCTTGAGCAACTGGCGGTGCGACCAGACATCGGTTTCGAGCGGTGCCACATTGAGATCGCCGAGCAGGATTGCCGGCCCGGACAGCTTTCGCGACCAGGCCACCATCTCGTCGAGAAAGGCGAGTTTGTGGGCAAAGCGCGGATTCGCCTCCGGGTCGGGTACATCACCGCCGGCCGGGACATAGAAATTGTGAATAACGATGCCCGACGACAGAGCGGTCGCGACATGGCGCGCGTCGCCCATGCCGCACCAGTCTCGCGTCTCGATATCGAACAGAGGCTGGTGCGACAGGGTCGCCACGCCATGATGATTGCGCTGGCCGTGGATCGCCATGTGCGGATAGCCGCGATCAGCGAACCAGGCGCGCGGAAAGGATGCGGTCTCGACCTTGATCTCCTGCAGGCACAGGACGTCTGGTGCGTAATCGGCGAGAAAGCGCTCGAGCAGCGGCAGTCGGGCGCGGACCGAGTTGATGTTCCAGGTCGCGATACGCAGGGGCTTGTCGGCGGTCATGGCGGGCTCCGGCAGGGACGGTCAGATAAGTGGCATGGTCAGAAGATGTTGAGGCTGAGCCCGGCGATGCCGAGCGGCCAGCGCCCGCGTTCGAAAATCCGCAGCTTGAGGGCAAAGGGATGGTCCGCTTGGGCGGCATCGCTATCGGCGGCGGCGAGCAGCAGGCCCGCCTGATGTGCCGCCTGGACCGCGCTCCCGGTGGCGAGGCGCGGGAAGTCCGGGTCGGCAATCTGCAAAAACCGCGCGATATCGTGCGCGCCCGCCTCGGCGGCGCCGGCGGCGACCTCGCCGATGTGGCCGAGTGCCGCGGCGAGCACGGGGTCGGGAATGGCCTCGCGAGCGCGCTGCAAAAGCCCCATGCGAAGCTGCTCTTCGGCTTCCCAGGCGGGACTGTTGTAGTCGCGCGTCTCGAGTGCCGACCGCGCATCTTCCCAGCACAGGACCACCGCGGGCGCGGCATCGGGAAAGCCGAGTCCGGCGGCATAGTCCTCGGCGAGCGCGGTCAGCGCCTCATCGAGCGGATCGCCGATATCGCGAAACCAGGTGATGCGGGCGAGCAGGCGGCTGAAACGCCGAAGATCGCTGAGAGCGGGATAACGTTCGGTCAGCTCGCGAAGATCATCGCTCTCGGTCATCTGGCACCTGTTGCAGTCGAAATCGCGACGGCCGGAAAAGGCCGCGCCCGGCCGAGGGGGGTCGGCCGGGCGCCTGCGTGCAGATGCACGCAGCGCAGCGGCCGGTCCGGAAAGTGGGGGGCACAACTCCGGGAGGGGGAAGCCGCTGCGATCCCCTAGGTAAGCCGTCTTGCGCGGATTTCAAGATGCGCGACGCGGGCGCCCGCGGTTGCCGTCGTGACGTCACCAACACTAGCGCCGCCGCCGTCGCCGCTGCTCGGGCGCATGTCGCGGGTCGTCGAAAGACCAGAGACTCGCCGCCAGCGTGACCCCTGCCCGCAGATTCGTCAGCGTCACGCGCGTCACGGTCCCCTGCGCATCGACGATCTCCCAGCCGATGAGTGCGAGACCCTGCGGCCCGTCGGCAAAATCGAGGCTGAGCAGCCCTCGCTCGGGCTGGTCGGGGTCACGCACGCTGACCACCAGGCGCCGCGTGCCATCGGCCGCCGGCATGCGATTGATCACGGCACCGGCGGCGGCGAGGTCGATGTGATCACGCACAAGCAGCGCCAGCGGCGTATCGTCGATCGGCCAGCGCGTCACCTGTCCGATCGAATAGTCGATGAAACTGAGCGTCCGGCCATCGCTGACGAGGAGCAGGGGCGTGCCGTCGTTGTACTCGAAACGCAGCCGGCCCGGACGTTCGAGCATGAGCCGGCCGCGGGCGGTGCTGCCGTCGGAGCTCCGCTGCACGAAGTCGGCCTTAAGACTGCGGATGGCATTGAGATAGGATTCGATGCGCGCCAGATCCGCCGCCGGGTCGGTGTCGGCCGTTGTGGCTGGCGTCGCGGCAACCGCGACATCGGCAGGTGTCGCTGTCTGCGGTGCCGACAGGAGAAGGGCGAGCGCGAGCGGGATACTGGCGATCATCTTCTGCTCCGCGAAGTTGGGGCGGGGGCGCAAATATGGCCGGCGGCGGATGAACCGGCGTTGAATGTCCGGGCGGCGAGATACGGCATCAGTCTTCCCGTTTCGGCACCAGGATCTCCCGCTTGCCGGCATGATTGGGCGGGCCGATGATGCCCTGCTCCTCCATTTCCTCGATCAGCGACGCGGCACGGTTGTAGCCGATGCGCAACCGCCGCTGGATATAGCTCGTCGAGGCGCGGCGGTCGCGCAGCACGATGTCGACGGCACGATCATAGAGCGAAGCATCGTTCTCCCCGTCGCCGCCCGCGGGGCCGGGAATGAACGGCGAATCGAAGCCTTCCGCCGGCTCCTCGGTGACCTCCTCCATATAGGCAGGCGCGCCCTGCGTCTTCAGATGCGCCGCCACCTTTTCCACCTCGCCGTCCGAAACGAAGGCGCCGTGCACGCGGGTGATGCGACCGCCGCCGGCCATGAACAGCATGTCGCCCTGGCCGAGAAGCTGCTCCGCGCCCTGTTCCCCGAGGATCGTGCGGCTGTCGATCTTCGATGTCACCTGGAACGAGATGCGGGTCGGAAAATTGGCCTTGATGGTGCCCGTGATGACGTCGACCGAGGGGCGTTGCGTCGCCATGATGAGGTGGATACCCGCCGCCCGCGCCATCTGCGCCAGCCGTTGCACGACCGCCTCGACATCCTTGCCGGCCACGAGCATGAGATCGGCCATCTCGTCGATGACGATGACGATGATCGGCAGCGGCGCAAAGTCGAATTCCTGCTCCTCGTAGACCGGCCGCCCGCTGTCGCGATCGAATCCGGTCTGGACCGGGCGGCGGAGACGCTCGCCGCGCAGTGCCGCCTCGCGCACACGGGCATTGTAGGCGGCCAGATTGCGAACTCCGAGCTTGGCCATTGCCCGATAACGCTCCTCCATTTCCCGTACCGCCCATTTGAGCGCCACCACCGCCTTCTTGGGCTCGGTCACGACGGGCGTCAGAAGGTGCGGGATTCCCTCGTAGATCGAGAGCTCGAGCATCTTGGGGTCGACGAGGATGAGTCGGCAGCGTTCGGGCGGCAGGCGGTAGAGGAGCGAGAGGATCATCGCATTGAGCCCGACCGACTTGCCCGAACCCGTGGTCCCGGCCACGAGCAGGTGCGGCATGACCGCGAGATCGACGATCACCGGCGATCCGCTGATATCCTTGCCGAGCGCCAGCGGCAGCCGCGCCTTGCTCGTCTCATAGGCCCTGGACGCGAGGATCTCGCGCAGAAGCACGGTCTCGCGGCGGCTGTTCGGAAGCTCGATGCCGATGGCGTTGCGACCCGGGATCACCGAGACGCGCGCCGAGATGGCGCTCATCGATCGCGCAATGTCGTCGGCGAGGCCGATCACCCGCGCCGATTTGGTGCCCGGCGCCGGCTCGAGCTCGTAGAGGGTGACAACCGGTCCCGGACGCACCTGCCCGATGCGTCCCCGGATGCCGAAATCGTCGAGCACCGATTCGAGGAGCCGCGCATTCTGCTCGAGCGCTTCACGGCTCAGGGCGCCGACCCCGTCTTCCCGCGGTGGCGGTGCCAGGAGATCGAGCGGCGGCAGGCGGAATCCCCCCGCTTCGGGAAACAGCGCCCCCTGTCGCTCGTGCGCCGCCCGCGCCCCTTCGCGCGCCCGCGCTGGCGCCTTGACCTTCGCCTTGCGGCGTGTCGGGCTGCGGCTGCCGGTACGCCGGGCGCGCCGCCGCTGGCGGTCACCGTCCTCCTCCTGATGCCGGCGGCGCAGCGCGGCGAACACGCCTATAAGCTGGTGCAGCGCTCGCAGGAGCAGGCGCCCCATGGCTGCCCACTCGGAGCGCGCAATCCCCACCGTCGCGAGCAGGGCGGCAAGTGCGACGCCGCCCGCGGCGAGCGGAACCGACCAGGTGGGCGGCACCCAGCCGAGTTGCGACCACAGCTCCGCGAGCGACCGGTCGAGAAAATCACCGACGATGCCACCCGCGCCTGGTCCCGTATTCCAGGCCGCCGGCGCCGGAAGACCGGCGAGCGCCAGCGCCAGGGCGAGGACCGACAGCGGCAGCACCAGGAGATGAATCGACAGCCAGGGAAGACCGCGCAGCGAAAGAAGCCGCCAGCCCCAGCCGGCGAGCGGCAGCAAGAGGGCGAGGCTCGCGAGCCCGAGGCTCTGGGCCAGGAGATCGGCGACGATCGCACCGGGCGCGCCGAGCCAGTTTTGCACCGCCGTGGCAGCGCTGTTGTTGAGGCTCGGATCCGCCGGATCGTAGCTCAAGAGGGCGGCGACGAAGGCGAAGAAAAGAAGCAGCAGGCCGACACCGAGTGCGCGCGTCATGCCGCGCACCAGTCCCGCCGCCGCGGCAGGCGACAAGAGCGGGGGCCGGGCCGTACTCGATTTCGCGCGCGCCGCCAATCCGCGTCCTCCGTCAGACCGTCAGGCGAACAAAAGTAAAACGCAAAATCGCGTCTGCCAAGTCCCCCACCCTCGGGCGCCGCTAGATCGTCCCCGCGAGGCGGCGCAGCACATAGTGCAGAATGCCGCCGTTCACATAATAGGCGACCTCGTCCTCGGTATCGATGCGGCAGGTGAGCGCGATCTCGCGGCTTGTGCCGTCCGCATAGCCGATGCGGCAGACGACGTCCTGACGCGGCGTGATGCCGCCGGCAAGGCCTGTAAGCACAAAGGTCTCGTCGCCGCGGAGGGAGAGCGTGCGGCGATCGTCGCCCGGCTTGAACTCGAGCGGCAGCACGCCCATGCCGACGAGATTCGAGCGATGGATGCGCTCGAAACTCTCGGCGATCACCGCTTTCACGCCGAGAAGCCGCGTGCCCTTGGCGGCCCAGTCGCGCGACGAGCCGGTGCCGTATTCCTTGCCGGCAACGACGACGAGTGGCACGCCCTCTTCGGCGTAGCGCATGGCGGCGTCGTAGATCCACATCTGCTCGCCCGAGGGCTGATGGATGGTGACCCCGCCCTCGGTGCCCGGCGCCATCTCATTTCTGAGCCGGATATTGGCGAAGGTACCGCGCATCATCACCTCGTGATTGCCGCGGCGCGAGCCGTAGGAATTGAAGTCCTTGCGTTCGACGCCATGGGCGAGGAGATACTTCCCGGCCGGCGAATCGGGCGCGATGGCGCCGGCGGGCGAGATGTGATCGGTGGTCACCGAATCGCCGAGAAGCGCCAGCAATCGCGCTCCCGCGATGTCCTGTGGCGGTACCGGCTCCGGGGTCATGGCCTCGAAGAAGGGCGGCTTGCGGACATATGTCGATTCGGCATTCCAGTCATAAGTCAGGCTGCCCGGCACCCGGATTGCCTGCCAGTGTTCGTCGCCGGTGAAGACATTGGCATAGCGCTCCTCGAACATCGCCGAGGTAACCGATTCGCCCACGATGTCCTCGATTTCCTTCGAGCTCGGCCAGATATCCCGCAGATAGACCGGTTTGCCGTCCGCGCCGGTGCCGATGGGATCGCGCGCAAGGTCGACGGTCATCGAACCGGCGATGGCATAGGCGACGACGAGCGGTGGCGAGGCGAGATAGTTGGCCCTCACATCGGGGCTGATGCGGCCCTCGAAATTGCGATTGCCCGAGAGCACCGAGCAGGCGACGAGATCACCGTCGCGAATGGCCTTCGAGATCGGTTCGGGCAGCGGCCCCGAATTGCCGATGCAGGTGGTGCAGCCATAGCCGACGAGCTCGAAACCGAGCGCATCGAGCGCGTCCTGCAGCCCGGCGCGTTCGAGATAGTCGGTGACCACCTGGCTGCCCGGCGCGAGCGACGTCTTGACCCAGGGCTTGGTGCGGAGGCCCTTTTCCACCGCCTTCTTGGCCAGCACGCCGGCGGCCAGCATCACCGAGGGGTTCGAGGTGTTGGTGCAGCTCGTGATCGCCGCGATGACCACGTCGCCATGGCCAAGATCGTAATCCTCGCCCGCCACCGGCACCCGCGGATCGTCGAGCGCCTTGCCGAAACTCTCCGGCAGCGCGGTCTTGAACGCCCCGGCCGCTTCATCGAGCCGGATGCGGTCCTGCGGCCGCTTTGGCCCGGCGAGCGAGGGCCGAACGGTGGAAAGGTCGAGCTCGAGCACATCGGTGAAAAGGGGATCGGGCGTCGCCTCGTCGCGCCACATCCCTTGCGCCTTGGCATAGGCCTCGACCAGGGCCACGGTTTCCTCGTCGCGGCCGGTAAAGCGCAGATAGTCGAGCGTCGCCTGCTCGACCGGGAAAAAACCGCAGGTGGCGCCGTATTCGGGCGCCATATTGGCGATCGTCGCCTTGTCGGCGACCGAGAGATGGGCAAGGCCATCGCCGAAATATTCGACGAACTTGCCGACCACGCCCTTCCGGCGCAGCATCTCGACGACGGTCAGCACGAGATCGGTGGCCGTCGCGCCCTCCGGCAGGCGGCCGGTCATCCTGAAGCCCACGACCTCGGGGATGAGCATCGAGATCGGCTGGCCGAGCATCGCCGCTTCGGCCTCGATGCCGCCCACCCCCCAGCCGAGCACGGCCAGCGCGTTGATCATCGTGGTGTGGCTGTCGGTGCCGACGACCGTGTCGGGAAAGGCGATCACCGTGCCGTCGTCCGCCGCGCGCGTCATCACGCTGCGGCCGAGATATTCGAGATTGACCTGGTGGCAGATGCCGGTTCCCGGCGGCACGACGCGGAAATTGTCGAACGCATTCTGGCCCCAGCGCAGGAACTGGTAGCGCTCGCCATTGCGCTCATATTCCTTCTCGACATTGATTCGGAAGGCGTCTTTGCGGCCGAAGGCATCGACCATCACCGAATGGTCGATGACGAGATCGACCGGAGCCAGCGGATTGATCCGCTCGGCCGCCCCACCAAGATCTTGCATCGCCTCGCGCATGGCGGCGAGATCGACCACCGCCGGCACGCCGGTGAAGTCCTGCATCAGCACCCGCGCCGGCCGGTAGGCGATCTCGCGCGTCGAACGCCGGGCCTCGAGCCAACCCGCGATCGCCCGGATGTCCTCGACCGTGACCGTCTTGCCGTCCTCGTGCCGCAGCAGATTTTCAAGCAGCACCTTGAGCGAGAAAGGCAGGCGCGAGATGTCGCCGATCGTCTCGGCGGCCCGGGGGAGCGAGAAAAAGGCATAGGACCGGTCCCCGACGATCAGCGTGTCGCGGGTTCCGAGCGTGTCGTTGCCGGTGATGGACATGGGACCTCCTGAATATGGGCGCCGTCGCGGGGCGAGACCGGCGCCGACGTCCGGTGCGCGCGGCGGGACGTGAAACAGGGACGCTTAATGCAAGAAAATCCGCTCCGTCTCAAGGTGATTCACGACCCGGCCGGCGGCGACTCACCAAACCGCTCAAGCGGAATTGCAGGGCATGTGAGCGCGCCCGCCCCCATATTGTGTGCGACAGCCGTCCCCGCCGGTGCCGCCCGCATATGGGCGCAGACGAGGCCGCCATGCAGAGACGCCATTTTGCCACCCGTTTCGCACGCCTCGTCGCGCTCCTTTGGTTCTGCGCCTATGGCGGCACCATCGCGATAATGATCGCCATCGCGCTGCTTGCCCCCTGAGCGAGACGCGTCTTGCCCCTTGCCAAGCCGGGGCTGCGGCTGCCAATGGTGGCCCCATGACAGGGAATATGCAGCAGGGGCTTGTGGCGCACGATCTCGCCTGCGTCCGCGGTGGACAGCCCGTTTTCGAAGGGCTGTCCTTCAGCCTGCCGCCGGGCGAGCTCCTCATCGTCACCGGCCCCAATGGCAGCGGCAAGAGCAGCCTTCTGCGCCAGATCGCCGGTTTCCTCCCGCTGGCAGCAGGGCAGCTGTTCTGGCAGGGCGCACCGGCCGGGCCGGAGCGGGCCGAGGACCTCCATTATGTCGGCCATGCGCTGGCGCTGAAGCCGGCGCTCGACGTCGGCGACAATCTCGCTTTCTGGGCCGCCTATCTGGATGCCGGTCGGGCCGATGTCGATGCTGCTCTCGCGGCCTTCGACCTCGCGGCGCTGAGGCATTTGCCGCTGCGATTCCTCTCCGCCGGGCAGCAGAAACGCGTCTCGCTCGCCCGGCTCTGCCTCGGATCGCGGCCACTGTGGCTCCTTGACGAGCCGACGGTGGCCATCGACGCTGCCTCCGAAAAGCGGCTCTATGGCCTGCTCAACGCCCATCTTGCGGCCGGCGGGATGGCAATCGTCGCGACCCATCATCGCCTCGACGTGGTGGGGCAGCGGCTCGATCTTGCCCCCCATGCCGCAAGGACGGCGTCCGGCGCCGGAGCTGCGTCGTGATGCGCGCCTTTTTCGCTCTCGTCGGCCGCGACATCCGGCTCGCCTACGCCCAGGGCGGTGCCGCGGGTCTTGTCCTTGCCTTCTATGCGGCGACGGTGACGCTCTTTCCC
>RFKS01000046.1 GCA_003694205.1 Alphaproteobacteria bacterium
CCTCAGCGATCGCCGCCGCGGCGCGCTCGCGAAAAGCGTTCGAGGCCCCGCTCATGCGGGCTCCCCGATCGCCGGCCCGTCGTCCATGCCAGCAAGGATCTCGGCGACGTGACGGCAGCGGATGGGCCGTCCCTCGCGTCGCGCGAGACCGGCGAGGTGGAGCAAGCAGCCAAGCTCTCCGGCGACGAGGAGCGCGGCGCCGCTTGCCTCGGCGTCCTCGAGCTTGCGCCGGCCGATGGCCATCGAGACGGCATCAAACTTGACCGCGAAAAGCCCGCCGAAGCCGCAGCAGCGCTCGGCATCCGCCATCTCTCGGAGGCAGGACTCCCCACAGCATGCGGCGATGAGCCGCCGCGGCGCGGCCTTGATGCCGAGCTCGCGCAGGCCCGAACAGCCGTCGTGATAGGTCAGGGGCGGACGGTTCCCTGGCGGCGATTCGGGAAGGGCATCGCGGGCGGCGAGGAAGGCGGTGAGCTCCGAGGTCTTGGCAGCGAGAGCCTCGGCCCGCGGACGCCATTTCGGATCCTCCGCAAACAGGCGCGGATAGTGGCGAGCGATCATTGCCGCGCAGGAGCCCGAGGGAACGACCACCTGGTCGCAGGACTCGAGCGCCCGGATCTGCTGCCGTGCCATTGCCCGCGCCGCTGAACGATCGCCACTGTTATAGGCCGGCTGGCCACAACAGCTCTGCGCCCGGGGCACGCTCACCCGGCACCCCGCCCGCTCCAGCAGGTGTCGTGCCGCCACCGCCACCCGCGGCCGGAACAGCTCGACGAGACAGGTTACGAAAAGCCCGACATGCGGCTGCCTGTGCATGCTCATTGACGCATCGTTCCCGGCCGGTCACGCGTTCTCTACAATACTGGGACGCATTCCTTGTGGCATGCGTCGCGTCGATAGGGCAAATGTCGCAGATGCTCGAATCGCTGTCCTCCTCTTTTCTCGCCCCGCTGCTGATCGTGGCCTCGCTCGTCGCGAGCGCCCATATCCTTCTCAGCAAGGAGGATGTCCGCGCCGCGATCGGCTGGATCGCAGTGGTCTGGATCGCACCCGGCCTCGGCGTCCTTCTCTATCTCCTGCTCGGCATCAACAGGGTCCGCCGGCGTGCCCAGGAGCGCCGCCGGCGCCGGCTTGGCGACTTGCCGGGGGAGGGGGAGGGCGACAGTGCGGCCCTCGATGTTCTCGATCCCACGGCCGATCCGGCCATGGTCGCCCACGCCCGTCTGGCCTGGCGCCTGACCCGTATGCCGCTCACCGCAGGCAACGCCTTGTCTCCCCTGATCGACGGCGACGAGGCCTATCCGGCGATGCTTGACGCCATCGCGGCGGCCCGGCATTCGGTTGCGCTGTCGACCTATATCTTCCAGTGGGACGAGACCGGCCGCAGCTTTGCCGAAGCGCTGGCACGGGCCGCGGCGCGCGGCGTGCGCACGGCGGTCCTCGTCGATGCAATGGGCAGTCCTTTCGTCGCGCGACGCCTACGGCGTCTCGGAATCGAGGCGCGGGCCTTCAACATGCCGAGTCCGGGTCATCTTGCGCTCCTCAATCTGCGCACTCACAGAAAGCTTCTCGTCGCCGATGGGTGCCAGGCCTTCACTGGCGGCATGAACATTCGCGACGTGCATCGCCGTGGCGGCCGGCATGCCTTCTCGGCGCGCGATGTCATGTTCGCGGTCGAGGGGCCGGTGGTGGCGCAATTGATGAGCGTCTTCGCCGAGGACTGGCGGTTTGCCGGTGGTGCGCCGCTCGAGGGCCCGGACTGGTTTCCCGAAGACCTTGTGCGCCCTGGCGGTGCCGTCTGCCGGACTGTATCCGATGGTCCCGACATGCGCTTTTCCGCGGTTGCCTGGATCCTCGAGAGCATCCTGGCCGCGGCCCGCAATCGGGTGGTCGTCGCGACGCCCTATTTCCTGCCCGATCTCGGTCTCATTGCGGCGCTGTCGCAGGCGGCCCTGCGCGGCGTCGAGGTGCATGTCCTCATCCCCGAGCGCAGCAATTACCGGGTCTTCGGATGGGCCGCGCAGGCGCAGCTGCTGCCCCTCGTCGAGCATGGCTGCCAGGTCCATCTGACGCCACCACCCTTTGATCACTCGAAGCTCATGGTCGTCGACGGTTATTGGGCGCTCATCGGCTCGAGCAACTGGGACACGCGCAGCTTCCGCCTCAATTTCGAGCTCAATTGCGAAGTCTATGACGGGAAATTCGCGTCACGCATCGAGGCCATCCTCGATGAACGCATGGCCGCCGCCCGTCCGCTCAGCCGGGAGGACCTGGTCCGGCGCCCGCTTGCCCGCCGCTTGCGCGATCGCGCCGCCTGGCTCATGAGCCCCTATCTCTGAGAAGGGCGCCGAGGGCATGCGCGGCGTCGTAGACGTCGACAAAGCGCGTGTAGAGCGGCGCGAAGCCGAAGCGCAGGATGTCCGGCGGCCGGAAGTCGCCAATCACGCGGTATTCCGCGATCAGCCGCTCCATGATGCCCTCGGCATCGGAATGGGCGAGCGAAACCTGGGCCCCGCGGCTTGAGCCATCGCGCGGCGAAACGAGCCGGACACCCGGCAGGTCTTCGGTCAGCCGGATGAAGAGGTCACCGAGCCGCTGCGCCTTGGTCGTGAGGGCACTCATGTCCACCCCCTCGAACGCCGCGAGTGCCGCGTCGAGGGCGGTGAGCGCAAGCACTGGCGGGGTGCCGCAAGCAAAGCGGGCGATGTTGCCGGCGGGCTCATAGTCGGGCGAAAAGTCGAAGGGCCGCGCGTGGCCCATCCACCCCGGGAGCGGCGAAGGGAGATGCGGCTGGTGCCGCCGGGCGACGAACAGGAATGCCGGTGCGCCGGGTCCGCCGTTCAGGAACTTGTAGCCGCAGCCGACGGCGAGGTCCGCCCCGGTGGCATCGAGATCGACCGCCAGCGCACCCGCCGAATGCGAGAGATCCCAAAGCGTGAGTGCACCGGCGGCGCGGGCGCGGGCATTGATCGCCGCCATGTCCCACAGTGCGGCGGTGCGATAGTGGACATGGCTCAGCAC
>RFKS01000047.1 GCA_003694205.1 Alphaproteobacteria bacterium
CTCGACGCGCTCGCCGCGGCGGCGCCGCTGCTCGCCACCGAGGGCGGGCTGCCGATGCAGCGGCTCGCCGAGACGGTGGGCGCCGTCATTGTGCATTTCGAGGACGAGAACGCCTTCCTCAATGTCAACCAGCCGCAGGATCTCGCACGCGCCGAGGTCCTGCTCGCCGCGGCGTCACGGCGCCAGAAGCCCGGTTTCAGCGATCGCGGCGCCTGATGTTCGAGCCCGGCGAAGGCGCGGGCGGGGCATGGGCGCGCCAGTGATTGGGTGCGAAATCGCGAAAGACGAGGCCGTCGATATGGCGGGGCACGGCGACGCCGTCCGCGAGGCCGGGCGCAAACCGCCACCCGGTCCGCACGGCTCGGAGCAGGTCCTCGCCGAGTGCCCGATTGGCGTTACTCTCGATAATGCGCGCCGCCGTGACCCGGCCATCGGCGTCGACGTCGAGTGACAGCCGGACCTCGGCGATGAGCGCGGTGGCACGGGCGGCGCGACCGTAATCTGGCGCCGGGGCGAGAACGGGCGTGCGCCGGGCGCTCGCGAGATCGAGAGCGGCGATCTCCTTAAGACGCGCCGCGAGCGCCGCCTCCTCGCCGAGGCGCGCATCGAGTGCAGCGAGGCTTGCAAGAACTCGCCATAGCGCACTCTCGCCATCGGGCGCCGTCGCGAGCGTCTCCGCAAGCGACTCAAGCCGCTTGCGTGCCGCCTGCGGTGCGAGGCCGCGAAGGTCGAGAACAAGCCGCCGCCATACGAGTTCATGGCGAAAATCCTCGGGCAGCTCGTCGAGATATTGCGCGGCATCGTCGAGGACCGCCTCAAGCGAGCCTTGGTCCAGCACGCCTTCGCGCCGGGCCCAGTCAAAGAAGGCGAGACGTGTGTCGAACGCCGCCTGCGGGCCCAGATCGAGCCGAAGTCGCTTTTCGAACGCAGCAATCGCAAGGTGCGTGCGGCGCGTGAGCGTGTAGAGCGGCACGAGGTCGGCATAAAGGCCATCGAGCGCGGGATCGCCGGCAAGTCCCGCGCCGGTCAATCGTCTTTCGGCGTCCTCCAGCACGCCGATCGCCGCCAGCGCATATCCGAGATGTCCCTCGACCTCCGCCGCCTGCTGGGCCAATGCGACATAGAGCGCGGGGTCGAATGCCGCGGCCTGACGCTCATAGAGCGCCGGCAGGGCCCGCGCCGGCGCCCGTGCCGCGCGCCAGTCCCCTGCCTCGATCGCGGTTTGCACCGCCGCATCGAGCGCCTGCCAGTCGCCGTCGGGAGGCGTCGCGCATCCGGTTGCGAGCAGGAACAGCAACCCGCTCGCGATGGCCCTCAGACATTGCGGCGCATTGCGCGACATGCGGCAAGCGTGGAGGGCTGGCCGCCGGCCGTCAAGCCGCAGTCAAACTAGCTTCCCGTCTTCGCCGCACGGGCGGCGCGGAGCTTCCGGAAGTCGTCGCCGGCATGATAGCTCGAGCGGGTGAGCGGCGTCGCCGAGACCATGAGAAAGCCCTTGGCGCGCGCAAGCTCCGCGTATTTCGCGAATTCGTCCGGGGTCACATAACGCGCCACGGGGGCATGCCGCGGGGTCGGCTGCAGATACTGGCCGATGGTGAGAAAATCGATATCCGCCGAGCGCATGTCATCCATCACCTGCGCCACCTCGAGCCGCTCCTCGCCAAGCCCGACCATGAGGCCGGATTTGGTGAAGATCGTCGGCTCGACGCGCTTCACGGTCTCGAGCAGGCGCAGCGAATGATAGTAGCGGGCGCCAGGGCGGATGGTGGGATAAAGCCGTGGCACGGTCTCGAGATTGTGGTTGAAGACATCCGGCCGCGCCGCCGCGACGCGCTCGATAGCGCCCGGTTTGTGGCGGAAGTCCGGGGTCAGGATCTCGATCGTCGTCCCGGGCGCCCGCGCGCGCAGGGCCTCGATCACGCGCACGAACTGCATCGCCCCGCCGTCATCGAGGTCGTCGCGATCGACCGAGGTAATGACGATATGCTCGAGCCCCAGCTCGCCGCAGGCCTCCGCCACGCGCTCGGGCTCAAGCGGATCGACCGCGTTTGGCATCCCCGTCTTGACATTGCAAAAGGCACAGGCGCGGGTGCAGATGTCGCCGAGGATCATCACGGTGGCGTGCTTCTTCTGCCAGCATTCGCCGATATTGGGGCACGCGGCCTCCTCGCACACGGTGTGAAGGCCGAGCGTGCGCATGAGCTTGCGGGTCTCGCCATAGGCGGGCGAGGTCGGGGCCTTGACGCGAATCCAGGCCGGCTTGCGCCGGTAGCCAGTCCCTTGTCGGATCGGGGTCGGTTCGCTCATGGATGTCCCTTCTCCTTCCGACGACCCGCCCGCTCGTGCGATGCGGGCTTCGTCGAACGCAATCTTGTCGTTGAGCTTTTCGCGCATCCTGTGCCAAAAGGAAACCCCGTTTCGCGGCGCGCCTCCTGCCGCCGGACACTGCCCGCCAGCAAGGACAGAGGGATCCGCTCATGGCCATTGACATCCTGATGCCGGCGCTGTCGCCGACGATGGAGAAGGGAACGCTCGCCAGATGGCTGGTCAAGGAAGGCGACGCCGTCGCGCCCGGCGACATCATCGCCGAGATCGAGACCGACAAGGCGACCATGGAGGTGGAGGCCAGCGACGAGGGCCGCGTCGGCAAGCTGCTCGTCGCGGAAGGCACCGAGGACATCCCCGTCGGCACCCGCATCGCGGTTCTGCTCGAGGAGGGCGAGGACGAATCGGCGCTTGAGGAGGCCGCGCTGCAGCCCGCAGCGCCACCCGAACCGGCACCGACGAAAACAACGGAGAATGCGCTCGAGAAGACGACGTCCCCGGCCGCGGAGAAGCC
>RFKS01000048.1 GCA_003694205.1 Alphaproteobacteria bacterium
GGTGGGGCGCACGCACACGACGCCGTTGCCGGGGGCGGCCGTCGATCGCCTGCGCTTCGCCTTCGGCTCCTGCCAGCAATACGAGATGGGCTATTACGCCGCCTATCGCGACATGGTTGCGCAGTCGCCCGACCTCGTCATCCATCTCGGCGACTATATCTACGAAAAGCCGTGGGACGGCGGCGTGCGGCGCCACCCCTGGACCGAGGCCTATACGCTCGAGGACTATCGCGCCTATCACGCGCTCTACAAGCTCGACCCCGACCTTCAGGCGGCACACCGCGCGGCACCCTGGCTTGTCACCTGGGACGATCACGAGGTCGACAATGACTATGCCGGTCTGACCTCCGAGGACTATGAGGACCCGGCCGCCTTCCTCAAGCGCCGGACCGCGGCCTATCGCGCCTATTTCGAGCATATGCCCTTGCGACGCATCGCCACCCCGCATGACGGGCAGATGTCGCTTTATCAGTCGGTCCGTTATGGCGACCTTCTTACCTTCTTCGTCCTCGACGGGCGGCAATACAGATCGCCCGAGGCGTGCCGGCTTCTCGCGACCGGCCACGGCCGCGTCGTCAACGAATCCGAATGCCGGACGCTGGCCGATCCCTCGCGCTCGCTGCTCGGGCTCGATCAGGAGGCCTGGCTCTATCGCGGTCTGCGGAAGACCGAGACGCGCTGGAACGTGATCGCGCAGCAGCTCCTGTTTGCACCCTTCGATCAGGGCAAGGGCCCCGATCGCGGCGTCTATACCGACAGCTGGGGCGGCTACCAGGCGAACCGCAATCGCATCATCGAGGCGATCGCGACGCGCCAGCCCTCGAACCCGGTCTTCATAGGCGGCGATATCCACAGCTACTGGGTGACCGACATCAAACGCGAGCCGACCAATCCGGAATCGGAAACCGTGGCCACCGAATTCGTCGGCTCGTCCATCACCTCGCCGCTCGACATCTATCCCGCATTCGAGGCGGCACTGCCGCGCAACCCCCATGTGCGCTATTTCGAGGGCGCCCGCCGCGGCTATTGCCTTGTCACGGTGACGCCGAAGGCGATGCAGGCCGACCTGCGCTCGGTCATCGACGTGACGCGCCCAGATAGTGCCAGCGAGACGCTGGCGTCCTTCGCCGTCGAGGACGGCCGTCCGGGAGCCGTCAAGGCATGAGCGCGGCGGGGCGATTCCTGCTCGCGGCGAGTCTGCTTCTCGCCGCCTGCGCAACGCCGCCGGCACCGGCCTTGTCCGAGCCATCGCTCGTCGAGCAGCAGCCGGGGCTGGTCTGGGTCCGCCGATCGGCGGAATATGCGCTTGTCACGGCCAAGACCTATGCCGCCGCCGCGCAGACGCTCGATCAACTGGTGGCAGCGCGCGGGGCCGGTGATCCGCCTTGGGTGGTGGTCATGGACGCCGACGAGACCATCCTCGACAATTCCCTTTTCACGCTCGAAGGCCTGCGCGCCGGGCGCACAGGCTTCGATCCCGTAGCGTGGCGGGCCTGGGTGGCGCGCGAGGAGGCGAGTGCCGTGCCGGGTGCGGTCGTCTTCATCCGGCACCTTCTTGTGAGTGGCGGACGGCTGGCGGTGGTGACCAATCGCGATGCTGCCGACGATGACCACACGCGGGCGAATCTGCGGAAAATCGGCGTGCCGGCGGACAGCCCTGCGGTCTGCGTCCTCGGGCGTAGCGCCGCCGACAGAAAGCGCAACAACCCGGTCGAATGGGCGCGCTTCGGCTATGCCAATGACAAGGACCGTCGTCGGCGTTTGATTGCGACGGGTAAGGCCGAACGCTGCTGGAACTGGCCCGCGGGTTCAGCCGAACAGGCCCAGCGCAAGGCGCTTTGGGCGGTTCCGGCGGTGATCCTCATGTCGGTTGGTGACAATATCCAGGACATGCCCGGCCTCACGCCCGCGGTCGCCGACGACCCGGAGCGCATGAAAGCCCTCGCGGCGGACCCGCATCTGGTGCTGATCCCCAATCCGCTTTATGGCTCCTGGCGCGGGCGCACCGGCCCCCGTGCCCGGTGGCTCCCCTAGACTTCGGCGACCAACAGCTGCGGGCCGTCGGCGGCGAGCGCGGCCTCGAGTGCGGCGTCGAAGGCACCGACCGTTGAGGCGCGCTGCGCCTCGACGCCGAAACCTTGCGCCAGCTTCACCCAGTCGAGCCGCGGCTCATCGAGCGAGAGCATGCGGCGCGCGATGGCGCCGGGCGGTCCGTCGCCGAGCTTGGCGAGCTCGACGTTCAGAATGAGATAGCTGTGATTGGCGAAGACGATGTTGACGATCTTCTGCCCCTCGCGCGCCTGGGTCCAGAGCGCCTGCAAGGTGTAGGCCGCGGCGCCGTCGCCATTGAGCGAGATCACCGGGCGACCGGGGGCGGCGAGTGCTGCACCGACGGCGAGCGGCATGCCGAGCCCGATGGCGCCGCCGGTGAGGCACAGCCAGTCATGGTCGGGGCCGTTCTCGAGCCAGCTATAGACGCCGAGCCCCGACGTCGTCGAATCATCACAGATGATCGCGCCATCCTTGAGATACCGCAGCAGCGAGAGGCCCACCTGCGCAGCATTGAGTTTCGCCTCGGGGTTACCGATCGCCGGCGCCGTGGCGCGCGGTGCGAGGGGCGGATCAGCCGGCGCGCCGAGGGCGTCCGCGAGTGCCGCGAGGGCCGGCGCGAGATTGTCAGCGGCGGTGCCGAACTCATGCAGTGTCGCGCCTTCGGGGACGAAGCTTGCCGGCTTGCCCGGATAGGCGAAGAAGCTGATCGGTGCGCGGGCGCCTGCGAGGAGCATGAGGTCGGCATCCTTGAGATCGTTGGCGGCGCCCTCGGCGAAGTAATTGAGCCGGACCGCGCTCACCCGCCCGGCTCCGCGGGCGACCCGGGCGGGGAAGGTCTCCATGACGAGTCGCGCGCCCGTCGCTGCGGCGATGCGGCCCGCGGCACGAAGTCCGGCTTCGCCGAGCGCCGGTCCGCCGAGAAAGATGACCGGGGACTTTGCCGCCCGGAGTGCCTCTGCCGCGGCGGCGATAGTGCTTTCGGCAACCGGCTTGCGGCCCGGCATGTCCTGTGCCCCGATGGGAGGGGGCGCGTTCTCGTCCCAGGCGCAGTCGGCGGGCAGGATGAGGCTCGCCACACCGGGCGCCGGGCCGTAGGCGGCGCGCACGGCGGCAACCGTCTTTTCCGCGGCCTCGCCCGGATCCACGACCGTTTCCACCCAGCGCGATACCGGCCCGGCCATCCCCGCGATGTCGCTTGCGAGTGGCGGGTCGAGCGGCAGATGGGCGCGGGCATGGTCGCCGATGATATTGACCACCGGGCTGTGCGCGCGGCGCGCGTTGTGCAGATTGGCGAGGCCATTAGCGAGCCCGGGGCCAAGATGGAACAGCGTCGCGGCCGGCTTGCCGGCGATGCGGGCATAGCCGTCGGCCGCCCCGGTCGCCACACCTTCAAAAAGGCACAGCACGGAGCGCATGGCTGGATGGCGGTCGAGCGCGGCGACGAGATGCATCTCGGTCGTGCCCGGATTGGTAAAGCAGAGATCGACGCCCTGCGCGGTCAGGGTTTCGACAAGGACATCGGCTGCACGCATCGGGTCTCCTTTCCTCAGTCCTGCGGATGGGGGCGGGTGCGGACTTGTACGTGTCGGCGCGTGATGCGGTCGATGGAGCGGGTGCCGAGCAGCGCCATGTCGCGTTCGATCTCTTCGAGCAGCAGCGTCAATGCGCGCGCGACACCCGCCTCGCCACCCGCCGCGAGCCCGTAGAGATAGGGGCGGCCGATAGAACAGGCGTCGGCGCCGAGCGCAAGGGCTTTCACGACATGCGTGCCGCGGCGGATGCCGCCGTCGACGATGAGCTCGAGATCGTCCCCCACCGCGTCGCGGATCGGGCGCAGCTGGTCGATCGGCGCCGGCGTGCCATCGAGCTGGCGGCCGCCGTGGTTGGAGATCATCACCGCTCTTGCCCCGACGCGTGCCGCCTCGCGCGCATCATCGGGCACGAGAATGCCCTTGATGACGAGCGGGCCATTCCATTCGCTGGCGAGCCACTCGGCGTCCGCCCAGGTGAGGCTGCGGTCGAACTGGGCGTGCACATAGGCCGCGACCGACGTCGCCTCACCAGGCGCTGCGGCGGCGTGGTGGGCGACGTTGGCGAGCGTGAAATCGCGGCTGGCGAGGGCGCGCGCGACCCATATGGGGTGGCGTGCGAAGGCGGCGATGGACGCGGGCGACAGGCGCGGCGGCAGGGCGAGACCCGATTTGAGATCGCGCTCGCGGTTGCCGGCCACGGGCGTGTCAACGGTGAGGCAGAGCGCGTCATAGCCGGCGGTCTTCGCCCGTGCCACGAGCTCGCGCGTCAGCCCGCGGTCCTTGAAGACATAGACCTGGAACATCTTCGGGCCCGCGCTTGCCGCCGCCACCTCCTCGATGCTCGCGGTGGCGACGGTGGAGAGCGTGTAAAAGAGCCCGGCGCGAGCGGCGGCACGTGCGACCGCAAGCTCCTTGTCGTGATGAAAAAGTCGCGACATGCCGGTCGGTGAGAGGAGGAGAGGGGCCGCCACCTCGCGCCCGAGCACGGTCGTCTTCATGTCGATTATGGCGATGTCGGCGAGAACCTCGGTGACGAGTTCATAGCGATCGAAGGCGCGGGAATTGTTGGCGCAGGACCATTCATCGTCGGCGCCGCCTTCGAGATAGCCGAATATCGGCGCCGGCAACCGCCGTTTCGCAAGGCGCCGCAGATCGGCGATATTGGTGCAGTCGGAAAGCCGCATCGATCCCGTGTCCCTTCGCCGCACAGTCTGGCACCATCGGCCCCATGACGGCCAGCGCCAAGCGCCGCTGGCGAGGATTTTGCGTGTTTCGGGCCTCAGGAAAAGCTGCCGCTTTGCGAGGGTGGGGTCCGTCCCTGCGGCACCTGCTTCACTCCACGATGAGCGTGCCGCGCAGCATGCCCATGCCGCAGGTGAATTCGTACTCGCCAGGCTTCTCGGGGAGGAACTCGACCGGCACGATCTGGCCTTCCGGCAACTCCGCACTCTTGCCGAAATCGCCGAAGACGACCTTCTCCGAGCAGGACGAGGTCTCCTCGCGGCGGAATTTGAGCCGCACCGGCTTGCCGTGACGCACGATGATGGTGTCGGGCGTGTAGCCGCCCTTGACCAGGATCATCGCCTCCTGAAAGCCGCTTGCGGTCTCCGCCGCGCGCATGCCGCGCGTGCGCTTGAGCCAGAAGAACCAGACGATAAAGGTGATGAGTGCGATCCCGAGGATGAGAACGATCCAGCGATCCGGTGTCATGGCCGGGCCCTCCTTGGCGTGAAGAAACGCAGGCGATTGGCGTTCGAGACCACCGTCACCGAGGAAAATGCCATGGCGGCGGCGGCAATGAGCGGGCTGAGCAACAGGCCGGTGAAGGGGTAGAGCACGCCCATGGCGATGGGGATGCCGAGCGTGTTGTAGCCGAAGGCGCCGAGGAGATTCTGGCGCACATTGCGCATCGTGGCACGGCTGATCTCGATCGCCGTGACGACACCCCAGAGGCTGCCCTTGATGAGCGTGATATCGCTCGCCTCGATGGCGACATCGGTACCGGTGCCGATGGCGAAGCCGACATCGGCCTGTGCCAGCGCCGGCGCGTCGTTGATGCCGTCGCCGACCATGCCGACCGTCTTGCCCTCGAGCTGCAGTTTCTGCACTTCATGGGCCTTCTGATCGGGCAGCACCTCGGCAAGAATCCGGTCGACACCCACCTGGCGCGCAATGGCGTTCGCCGTGCGCGCATTGTCACCGGTGATCATCACCACCTCGAGGCCCATGCGCTTGAGCTCAGCGATTGCCGGGGCGGAATCCGGCTTCACCGTGTCGGCGACGGCCACCAATCCGGCGGCGGTACCGTCGATGGCCACATACATGGGGGTCTTGCCCTCCTCCGCGAGGCGTTCCCACGCGCGCGTCAGTGGCGCAATGTCGATGTCGCGTTCGCGCATCAGCTTGGCATTGCCAAGGAGAACCGTCTTGCCGTCGATCCGTCCCGAGAC
>RFKS01000008.1 GCA_003694205.1 Alphaproteobacteria bacterium
CTCGGCGAAGAAGGCATAGGCGAGATTGTCGCTGTCGTCGCCGAGGAAACCCATCACGCAATTGCCCTGATTGTCATTGGGACCGCCGGGCGGGAAGGGATTGCCCTGGCAGCGGCCCGGCGCGATGGCGAAGGGATCGCGCTTGACGAGATCGACGAGCGAGTCGCGGCCGTCCTTGTCGCGCTGCACGGTGGTCGTCAGGATGGTGTCGGTCTGCACGATATAGGCGCCCGCGGTCCAGCGCAGCCACTGGTCCTCGGGCGAGGTGTAGCGAATCTCCTCGCTGAGCGCGTCGGAAACGCGGAACTGCGTGTTCTTTTGCGCCGCGGCTGCGGTGCGCGGCGGCTGTTCGCCGATCGCGAACTGCACGAGTCGGTCATAGGATGAGACCGAGGTCCAGGTGCCGGCATCGCCATCATATTTGATGAGGAAGGAGAGGTTGTAGATATTGCGGTGATCAATGCCGAGCAGATTGGTCTGCAGCGGCACCTGCGTACTGTTGAAATTGCCGACATTGAACGGCTTGCCGGGCACCTGCAATTCGGCGCAATTGCCGGGCAGGCAGACACTGGCACCGCCGGTGACGGGGCCCGCCGCATCCTGCGGGCTGCCTGGCTTGAAGATGCCGAGGAACTGCCCGAGCGACTGACCCGAGCCCGGCATCGTCTCGTGGAAGATCGGCGCGACGTCAATGAATCCGAGCGCGTTGGCATTGTCATACGAGTAGCTGCCGCGCATGTCGACCGACAGCTTGTCATTCGGCTCCCAGAGGAGACGCGAACGGACGGACAGGTTCTCCGATGCGTCGCCCTTGGTCCCGGTGGTGATATTGTCGCGGAAACCGTCGTCATTGTAGTAGGAGAAGGCAAGCCGTCCGAACAGCTTGTCCTCGACGATGGGGCCGCTGACGGCCGCCTGGCCCTTGCCCATGTGCCCACCACCGGCGCCGGCGCGGACGAAGCCCTCGAACTCATTGCTCGGCTTCTTGGTCGTGATGACGATGGCGCCGCCCAGCGCATTGCGGCCATAGAGCGCGCCCTGCGGACCCTTCAGCACCTCGATCTGCTGCACGTCGAAGAGCTCCTGGGAGATGCCGATCGGCGAGGTGTTGAGCACGCCGTCGATGACCACCGCCACCGAGGGGTCGGTGTTTCGGAACTGCGAGATGCCGCGGATGTTGACAAAGGCGAAGGTCGAGCTTTGCGTCTCGACGAGATAGAGATTGGGCACGAGGCTCGCATAGTCGCGCATGCTCTTGACGCCGATATTCTCGATGTCGCGCTCGGTGAAGGCGTTCACCATGGCGGGCGCGTCCTGCAGGCTCTGCTCGCGTTTGAGGGCGCGGACGACGATTTCCTCGAGCACCGTCTCCTTGGCGCCAGTCTTGCTCTCATTGTCAGTCTGCGCAGACGTTTGCGTCTGCGCGTGGGCCAGCGACGCTCCGGCCACAAGCGCGACGGCACTGCAGGCCAGACGGCGCGACAATGCGCGGTGGTGATCGAACATTCCTTTTCCTCCCCTTGAGGTTTTTGCTCCTCTGACAGAATGTTCCCCAATTCCTGTCCCGCGCATCATAGCATGATTCAAGGAAAGTGCAAACGATTGCATATTCGAGTCAGGAATCGTGGGAATGTCTAGGCTCGGAAGGGGCCCTGCGCACGCCGAATCCGCCTCTGCCCGCGTCGTCATCGGGCGCGAGAATGACATATCGGGTTTCGTCGTAGGGCATCGCGGTCGACGACCGTGTGGGCAGCCTTCCTGTTGGATCGGGGTGCCAACTGCAATCGATTGCGAAGGACGGTGCCCGCGTTGGAAGAGGGGGTCGTCCGGGGGAGTGGCGCGGCCGCTTTCGGCAACCGCCTGATCGCGGCAGGTTTTTCGCGTGCGGCGATTTGACAGCGGATCGAATTTTCAATTAGATGGTCAAAATTTCGTAGCAGCGTGGGCCGCTGGGAGGCTTGTGCCGTGGCGCGGGAGAAAGGACGGGCGCGATGCTGATCGCCGACATCATCCGCAAGAAGCGCGACGGCGGCACTCTCGATGCGGCGGAGATCGCGGCCGTCGTGCGCGGCCTGGCGGATGGCAGCCTCCCCGCGGAGCAAGCGGCGGCGCTCGCGATGGCAATCTATTTCCGGTCCATGAGCTTCGAGGAGGCCGGGATTCTGACGCGCGAGATGGCGCGCTCCGGCACCGTGCTCGCGTGGGACAGCGCGGCGCTCGGCGGTCCCGTTGTGGACAAGCACTCGACCGGCGGGGTCGGCGACAAGGTGAGCTTCCTGCTGGCGCCGATCGCGGCGGCCTGTGGTTGTTTCGTGCCCATGATCTCGGGGCGCGGGCTGGGCCATACCGGCGGCACGCTCGACAAGCTTGATGCCATCCCCGGCTATTCCTCGGCCCCCGATCTCGATCGCTTCCGCGAGGTGGTGGCCGATGTCGGCTGCGCGATCATCGGTCAGACCGACGATCTCGCACCGGCGGACCGGCGGCTCTATGCCATCCGCGACGTGACCGGCACCGTCGAATCGATCCCGCTTATCACCGCCTCGATCCTGTCGAAGAAGATTGCCGCCGGGCTCGAGGGCCTGGTCATGGACGTCAAGGTGGGCAGCGGCGCCTTCATGGCGTCACACGAGGATGCGCGGGCGCTGGCGCAAAGCCTGATCGGAACGGCGGCGGCGGCGGGATTGTTGACGCACGCGCTGGTCACCGACATGAACGAACCGCTGGGCCACACCGCCGGCAATGCGCTCGAGATCGCCGAGTGCGTCGATTATCTCCTCGGCCGCGAACGCGAGCCCCGGCTCGACGCGGTGGTGATGGCGCTGGTCGCCGAGATGCTGGTGCTTGGCGGACTCACAAAGGATCGCGCTGCGGCCCGTGCGCGCGCTCTCGACGCGCTTGACTCGGGGCGTGCGGCGGAAAGATTTGGCCGCATGGTCGCGGCGATGGGCGGCCCCAGGGATTTTCTCGAGCGTAGCGAAAGCTATCTGCCCAAGGCACCGGTCGTCCGGCCCGTTCATGCAGGACGAAAGGGATATGTGGCGGCGGTCGACACCCGGGCGGTGGGGGTCGCGATCATCGGGCTCGGCGGTGGCCGCCGGCGCATCGAGGACCGGCTCGATCTCTCGGTCGGTTTCAGCGATTTCGCGCCCGTCGGAAGCCCGGTCGACAGGGAGCGGCCGTTGGCCCTGGTCCATGCCGCGAGTGAGGCCGACGCCGAGGCCGCGGCGGCGGCCTTGCGGGCCGCGGTCGAGATCCGGGACGCGCCGCCGGCCGGGCGTCCGATCATTTACGAGACCTTGACCGAAGCCTGACGCCATGGCCAATGCGGTGGAGCCGCGCTAGAAGAGCGGGCGGCCGCATGGGGGCACACGAAGGGGAGGGATTGGCAGTGCACTGGATCAGTTTTCTCGGCATGGCGGTGATCGTCGGTATCGCCGTCGCCCTGTCGACGAACCGCCGCAAGATCAGCCCACGCATCGTTCTCAGCGCCTTTGCCCTGCAGGCCGGCGTCGCGGCGCTGGTTCTTTATGTGCCGGCGGGCAAGGCCTTCATCGAGGCGCTGTCGGAGGGCGTGCGAGCGCTCCTCGAGTTCTCCAATGCGGGTATCAACATGGTCTTCGGGCCGCTGGCCGACACGAGTTCGGGCATCAGCTTTGCGGTTCATGTGCTGCCGATCGTGATCTTCTTCGCCTCGCTGATGTCGGTCCTCTATCATCTTGGCGTGATGCAGATCGTGGTGCGTGCCGTCGGCGGCGCCATCCGGCGCATTCTCGGCACCGAGGCCGTGGAATCGCTCAACGCGGCGGCCAACATTTTCGTCGGTCAGACCGAGGCGCCGCTCGTCGTGCGTCCCTATCTCGGGCGGCTCACCGAGCCGCAGCTTTTCGCCGTCATGGTCTCGGGGCTCGCCTCGGTCGCGGGCACCGTACTTGCGGCCTATGCAAAGATGGGAATTCCGGTCGAGTATCTCCTTGCCGCCAGTTTCATGGCCGCACCCGGCGGCCTGCTGATGGCCAAGATCATCATGCCGGACGAGGACCCCGATGCCCCCGACGAGGCACTGAATATCGAACGCGTGCGCGACGCCAATGTGATTCTCGCCGCCGCCAATGGTGCCCGCGACGGTGTCCGGCTGGCGGTCAATATCGGCGCCATGCTGATCGCCTTCGTGGCGCTGATTGCGTTGTTCAACGGTATTGTCGGCGGCATCGGCGGCTGGTTTGGCTATCCCGACGTCACGCTCGAAAAGCTTCTCGGCGAGCTGTTCGCGCCATTGATGTGGCTGTTGAGCGTGCCCTGGTCGGAGGCCCATGTCGCGGGGGCGCTTTTTGGCGAGAAGCTGATCCTCAACGAATTCGTCGCCTATTTCGACCTCAGCACCAAGTACATGGATTCGCTGAGTCCGCATTCGCTCGCGGTCGTCACCTTCTCGCTGTGCGGCTTCGCCAACCTGTCGTCGATCGCCATCCTGCTCGGCGGGCTCGGCAGCCTCGTTCCCGAAAAGCGCGACCTCATCGCCAAATTCGGCCTGCGCGCGGTGGCCGCGGGATCGCTGTCCAATCTCATGAGCGCCGCGCTCGCGAGCCTTCTCGTCGGGGTCTGAGGCAGCCGGGAGCGATATATGGCACGACCGGTCATCATCGACTGCGACCCGGGGCAGGACGATGCGGTGGCGCTCCTGCTTGCCTTCGCGGCACCCGAAGCGCTCGACGTACTCGGCGTCACCACGGTCGCCGGCAATGTGCCGCTGGCGCTGACCCAGCGCAATGCGCGGCTCATGGTCGATCTCGCCGGGCGCCGGGATGTGCCCGTTTTCGCCGGCTGCGCCCGTCCCCTGGTGTGCGAGCTGGTCACCGCCGAATATGTCCATGGCCAGACGGGCATCGACGGCATCGAGGTGCGCGAGCCGGAGCAGCCGCTTGAGCCCCGGCACGCGGTCGACTTCATCATCGACACGCTGCTCTCGCACACCGATCCGGAAGGGGTGACCCTGGTGCCCACCGGACCGCTCACCAATATCGCCATGGCACTCGTCAAGGAGCCGCGGATAGTGCCCCGGATCCGCGAGATCGTGATCATGGGCGGCGCCATGCGCGAGGGGGGCAACCACACGCCCTCGGCGGAGTTCAATATCCGGGTCGACCCGCACGCCGCCGATGTCGTGCTTCGCTGCGGCCGGCCGATCACCATGTTCGGCCTCGACGTCACGCATCAGGTGCCGGCAACCAGGGAGCGGATCGCGCGCATCGCCGCGCTTGACAATCCAGTCGCCGCGGCGGTGGCGGGGATGCTTTCCTTTTACGGCCGCTTCGACAGCCGGAAATACGGGATGGATGGGGCGCCGCTGCACGATCCGTGCACGATCGCCTATCTGCTTTCCCCCGATCTGTTCGAAACCCGCGCCTGCCACGTGGCGGTCGAGACCGACTCGCCCCTCACACGCGGGCACACGGCGGTCGATTTCTGGCACGTGACCGGGCTGCCGGAGAATGTGCATTGGGCGCACCGGGTCGACGCCGACGGCTTCTATCGCCTCTTGACCGCGCGCCTCGACCGCTATAGCGCCAAGACATGATACCGCAAACGCGCCGCCATGCCGTGAGCGATCGCGCAAGCCCGACCATCGCCGTCGTCGGATCGGTCAATCTCGACCTCGTCGCAAGCGCAGACCGCCTGCCCGCGCCCGGGGAAACCGTCACCGGTGCGACATTGACGCGCCATCCCGGCGGCAAGGGCGGCAACCAGGCGCTGGCGGCGCGGCGGCTCGGTGCCGAGGTGGCGCTTTTCGCCGCCACCGGCAA
>RFKS01000049.1 GCA_003694205.1 Alphaproteobacteria bacterium
GAAGCGGTAGAAATAGTCGCGATCCGGTGCCAGTCCGCGGACGTCGACATGGACGGCGAAGGCGTTGTCGGGATGCGCAATGGCGCGTCCCTGCCGCACCGTCTTCCGCATGGCGACATCGGCGGCGACCTCCCAGTCGACGACCACCGGCTCGGGCCCCATTGCCGCAGGCTCGAAGGGATCGGGCGCGAGCCGCGTCCACAACACGACCCCATCGCTGATCGGATCGCCCGAGGCGACTCCGAGCGAGAAGGGGTCGTTCAGAAAGCGCGGCTTCCGGTCAAGAAGGCCTGCGGCGGCAACGGGCCGCGCGAAGGACGCCAGTGCCAGCGCCCCTGCCATGCGCATCAACTCGCGCCGTGAGCGTTTCGCATCCAGTATCGACATGTTTCGTATCCTGATAAGTCGACGACCCTCAAAAACGCAGGAAGGCGGCCGAAGCCGCCTTCCCGTTGTTCTGTCAGTGTGCTCGCTGCATCGACATGCGCTCAGAAGCGGTAGCGAATGCCAAGCTGCACGCGCCACACCGAGGAGTCGACGAAGATCTCGTCCTGGAAGATGTTCGCACGACCGCTGAGGTTGCTGTAGACGAACTTCTTGCCGTCAGGCGTCAAGGCCGCATTGACGATCGGGACGCCTTCCGCAACATCGCCACGATCCTTCGTCCTCAGCAGGTTGGAACCGCTGTCGAAGAAATTCAGGACATTGTCGAAGTCGATGAACGCCTCGAAATGATGGCCTTCCCACGGCGTCGGCAGGTCCTGCGAGAAGCGCAGGTCGAGATCCTTGAACCACGGGTCGCGGAACTTGTTGCGCGGCGCGATCTGCCCCGCGAACTTGTCGAGCCCGCTGCTCTTGATGAAGGCGAACAGCTTGTCGATGTCCTCCTGGCTCAGGGACGAGAAGTCAACGAGCGGATCGTTCGGGCCCGTCGGCACGTAGAAAAGCTGCCGCGCCTCATTGTCCGTGTCACCGAAGGTCCCCGCCGAGCGATCGTCGAAGACGTAGCTGAAGGGCCGACCTTCGCGTGCCCGGAAAAGGACGCTCAGCCGTGTCGCAAGGTCGCGGAAGAACTCGTGCCGGAAGTTGGCAGCCAGCGTGAAATTGTGCCGGCTCGAGAACTGCGACGGCGCAAGCTGCGGATCATTGACGTTGAACAGCGCCTCTTCCTCGAAGTTCGAGGTCGCGGTCGAGCTCGTCGTCGGGTTCACCACCTTCGCATCGGTGAAGGCATAGCCGATCGTCAGATCGAAGGACGCAGGACGATTGAAGAGCGTGTAATCCCATGCCTTGTTGAGGATCACGGAGATCGCGGTCGTGCCGCCGTTCTTGGCCCCCTGCTTCACATTGGTAAGCAGGATGTCTTCATCGCGACGACCGGCGTCACAAGGCCCGCCTTCCTCCGTGCTGCCTGAGAAGCCGAGCCTGGGCCCGCGGAACCGCGCATCGCAGCCGGGAAGCAGCGGATCGACCGCATTGAAGATCAGGCGGCCATCGGGGGCGAAGCCGATCGGCGTGATCGTGAGATCGATGAAGTCCGGCGCATTGCGGCGACGGTCGTGGATGATGTCAAAATCAAGCCGCCAATCGTCGAAGAAACCGCCCGCTGCGCCTTCAAAGTCGAAGAAGTGCGTGAAGCCGAAGCTGCCGCGCACGACCGACGGTGGCTTGAAATTCGGGTCGATGGCATCGGTGCGACCGTCGGAATTGATCGCCGCGTTGATCTGCGCCTGCGTGATGCACTGCGGAATGCCCGTGAAATTGCCATTCGCGTCCAGTACCTGCAGGTCCGCCGGCGTACAAGGCGCATCAGTGTTATCGGCAAAGGCAATGCCCGAGCCAAAGTTCGAGAAAGCGTTCGAGAACCACACCGTCGGATCGCCACCGGAGAAGACGCCCGCACCGGCGCGGAAGGTCGTTTCACCATAGAAGTCCCACGGGGCCTCATAGGTAATGCCGAGACGGGGCAGGAAGACGTCGAGGCCATCGAACACCTTGTTGTTCGGGAAGCCATAGCGGGCGAGGAAATTCTGGCTCAGCCGCGGCTGGCTGCCCGAGGTGTAAAAGTCGTAACGAAGACCAAACAGCAGGGTCAGATTTTCATCTACCTGCCACTCGTCCTGCGCATAGATCGAGTGGATAGCCCGATTAAACTTTGCCGCCGCATCATTGATGTCGCCAGTGAACGATCCGTTGCCCTCGATGCTCGAGGCCAGACCTGCCTGGAAATCGGCAAGGGAGTCGAATTCGATCGTTCCCGTCGCATTGGGTGCGAACAGGTTGAAGACATCAAGCTGATTGAGCTCGTAGCCAAAGGTGATGGTGTGGTCGCCGGCAAGATAGGTGCCGCGGGCAACGACCTGATTGATTGTCGTGTCGAGTGCATTGGCGGAACGGAAGAAACCTGGGCCGCTGAGCAGAGTCGCGCTGCCCTCGTTCACGACAATGCGCGGCACGGGATTGGCGCTTTGCGCCTCGCCGCCGCCAATCGGATCCTGGATGTCCGTATTGTCGGCCCGCGACAGCCAGAGCTGGGTCGAGAAATTATCGGTCCACTGGTCGAAGAAGCGCACCGAATAGGTCTCGATCTCGCTGCCCTGGTTCTCAAAGTTGTTCTTGAATGCGAAATTGTTGCCGAATCCGAAATCGTCCGACCGGCCATTGTTTTCGCGCAACCGCGTATAGGTGACAGCGACGCGGTGATCGTCATTGATGAAATAGTCGAGACGGGTGAGAATTCGGCGGTTGTCAGCCGGGAGTGAGCGCGCAATTCCCAGGGTCTCGATGCCATAGGTGTTCTCGAGGATCTGCTGCACCTGGTTGACGAGGTCCAGCGTTGGCCCCTGTTCATTGGCGAAGCCGGCACCGATGGGACCGCGAGTCACCGTGTTTGTGAGCTGCGCCTCTTCATAGGCGACATAGAGGAACAGCTTGTCCTTGATGATCGGCCCACCGAGCTCTGCCCCCCAGCGCTTGTCGTGGAACGGGTCGGTGATCACGGTGTCGCCGTTGATCTTGGTGCCGGTCAGGCTCTTTGAATTGAATTCGAAGAAGGCCGAACCATGGATCTCGTTCTGGCCCGACTTCGTGACGACATTGATGTTACAGCCCGTGAATTGCCCGTATTTCACATCATATGGGGCAAATTCGACCGAAAGCTCACGTACGGAATCGAACGGGATCGGCATATTGTTGCGGGCAGGGAAGCCCGAGGCGTTGAGGCCGAAGGGATCGTTCGACTGAACGCCGTCGATGGTGAAGCTGTTGAAGCGGTTGTTGCCGCCGATACAGGACACCGCCTTCGAATTCCGCTCGTTGATCGAAACGCGCGGGTCGATGCGGATGATGTCTCGAATGTCACGGGTGATCGAGGGGAAGGATTCCAGCGTCTCGAGACCGAAGGACTGGCTCGGACCGATGGCCAGAGCCGAAGTCACGGTCGCGGCCGCGGTGACCACGATCTCCTCGATCGCCTGCGACGGCTGCACCGTGATGTTCAGATTGGCCGTTTGCGAAATCGAGAGGAACAGGCCCTCGACACGCTGCGTCGAATTGCCTGCGCTTTTCACCAGCACGTTATAGGGGCCGCCTGCTTCGAGCCCGGAGACTGCGAATCGGCCCTGGCTATCCGTGGTGGCCGGTGCAGCACGCCCGGTCCGCGTATCGATAATCGAAATGTCCGCATTGGCAACCGGATTACCGGCCGCATCCACGACGGTACCGCGCACCGACGCTGTCACCTGCTGCGCCTCGGTCTGCTGCGAGACCATGATCGCCGGCACCGATGCCGACAACAGCAGGAGCGCTTTGGCCGCGCAATAGGCCGTGGTCTTCAAACCCTTCATGGGGTTGTGCATTGGGTCTTTCCTCCCTCTCTCAATGGGCCTCCCCTTTCGGCGGAGATGACCCAGAAACGATGCCGCTAGTCCGCTACGGACCCTACCCGCCGATTCTTACCGTCGTGTGTCATCACATCCGGATTCATGGAATCGCGGCCCAAGTCTCAAATGAACCGACCAGAAGGTCAATATTCTATTCCTTAAACCCGCAAGATCAGCAACTTATGTGACATCCATGCCACATTTTGCGCAGGCATTCTCCGACATGAGCGATTCGCGCGGCAGATTTGCCGTATGGTGTAGCGGTGGTGGGGCGACCATGTGATCGAGATCATGACGGCATGAAATGAAGGCCTCCCGGGAGGATCCCTCCCGGGAGGCCGGACAGATATACCAAGCGGTGGCTCAGAGCCCGCCGAAGCGCTTCGAGAATTTGATGCCGAACTCGCTGCGGTCGTTATTCAGGATCACCTCGGTGAAGCCCGAGAAGAACTGATCGAGCCGACCAACATCGTATTTCTCGTTGAAAATGTTCTCGCCATAGGCGGACAGCGTCCAGCCGTTTTGGACATTTTCATAGCTGACGAGGACGTTGGTCAGGTCGCGACCCGCGATGCGGTTGAACTCATTGTTCACCGACTGGCCGAACATGGAGCTACGATAGGAATAGTCGACCCGCACCGTCACGACATCGCCGTTCGCGAGCTCGTCGCGGAACTGCGGCCCGACGCTCAGCGTCCAGCGTGGCGACAGGGTCGGGCGATCGCCGACCTTGGTCCCCACCGTTCCCGGCTTCACCTTGCGGATCTCGGCGTCGAGATAGCCGATCGAGGTCTGCAGGCTAAAGGGCCCCGAGACCAGCGTGCTCTCGAACTCGAATCCCTTCGAGCGCGACTTGCCCGCATTCTCGGTGATGGTCACGAAGCCGGCCTCGGTCGGCGCCGAGAACTGCAGCGGCAGATTATTGTAGTTGGTAAGGAACAGCGAAATCGCCGTCTGCCAGAAATCCGTCGGACGACCTTTGAGCCCGAACTCGTGGTTGCGAGCGGTGGTCGGATCGAAGGCGGTGAACTGCGACGGTCCGCCGAAGGGACGGGCCGGATAGCCGCCATTCTGGTAGCCCTTCGAATCCGTGTAATAGACGTGCACATTGTCCGACAGGTCATAGGTCAGCGACGTGTCCCAAGTGACCCGGCTCCAGCTGTTGACGCGGAACTCGCGCTGCGCCGACCCCGGCGTGCCGTTGCCGTTGCCCTGGGGCGCCGGCAGGAACCACGGGAAATTGGTGAACAGCGCATCCGCCCGCTTCTTGTCGTGCGTCCAGCGCACGCCGCCGCCGAGTTTCAGACGATCGGTGACCTGGTATCCGGCGTGGAAATAGCCGGCATAGGAATTGGTCGTCTGGTTGATGTCGAAGGTGTCACCGTGGGTGATGAAGGTGTTCACACCCGAGAAGGTGAAGCCGTCCTCGTTGAAGTAATAGGCGCCGGCGACGAGATCGAGATCGCCATATTCGCCATTGAGCTGGGTCTCGAGCGAGACCTGGTTCGCCTGACCGCGCTCGGGGAAGGACTGGAAGTCCTGGAAGGCCGTCTCGTCGTCGAGGCCGCCGCGATAGTCCTCGTGGCGATAGCTGCCGAGCGCCTTGAGGCTCAGATTCTCATTGATGTCGAGCGTACCGGTGAGTGATGAGCCATAGGCCGCGTTCGACTGCGCGAGCAGGATGGCCACCGAGGTGTTGGTGTCATCGGGGTCGGCAGCGATGTCGCTTGCCTTGAGCGGACCTCCGGGAAGGCCCGTCGCCGGTCCAATCGGATCGGTGAAGAAGCCGTTGCCGGTGGCGGCGAAGACGCCCGGCTGGTCGAGGCCGGTGATGATCTCGGCGGTCGAGGGCGACTGGCCGTATTCACCCTGCACTGCATCCGCGGTCCACAGGAGCTCAAAATTGTCCGCCGCCTGCCAGCGAACGGCGACCCGACCCGAGGCCTCGAAGATCTCGCCGACCTTGCGCACACGCTCGGTGATCCGGAGCGCCCGGCCGATGCCGTCGCGCCGCGTCACGCGCCCGGACACCGACATGTCAAGATTGTCGGCAAGCGCGAAATTGCCATAAAAGCTGCCCGCCGCGCGCTCGCGCGAGCCGGCCTGCAGCTCGAATTCGAAGCCGTCCTCGTCGCCCGGCTTGCGGGTGATGATGTTGACCGCGCCGCCGATCGAGTTGCGGCCATAGAGCGTGCCCTGCGGGCCACGCAGCACCTCGACGCGCTCGACATTGGCGAGGTCGAGATTGGCACCCATCTGGCGCCCGAGATAGACGCCGTCGACATAGAGTGCGACGCCGGGATCGGTGGTGATGATGTGATCCTGAATACCGATGCCGCGGATGAAGATCGCGGCGTGCGACGGGTTGCCGACACCGAACCGCGTGATATTGAGGTTGGGCACCGAGTGGTCGAGATCGGAGACTGAGTCGATTCCCTGCACCTTCAGCGCTTCGCTCGACAGCGCCGTGATCGCCATCGGCGTCGAGTACACGCCCTCCGTCCGGCGCCGCGCCGTGACGAGGATCTCCTCGAGCATGTCATAGCTGTCGGCGGCACCCTCGTCCGTGGAAGCCTGCCCCGATGCCGCGTCCTGGGCATATGCCGTTGCCGGCAGCACCAGCGGCAACGCCAGCGCCACCGCCGCGGCCGATGCCATCAGGCTTGCCTTCCAGCGCCGGGTCGCATCCTTGCCCGTCGCCGGGTCCATCCATGTCCTGTCCATTCTTGCCCTCTTGATTCGGTTTCCTCTCCGGTCGGGATGCCCGGCACCGCACACCGCTCGATCGTGGCGATGCATTCGCTCCGGGCACCGCCGAACGTCCTGTTCGCACATTCGACGGATTTTTCCGAATAGCATATTTTTGATCAGATGAACCATTTTTTTCGGACATCTGCGGGCGCCACCGAAGTTGCGGGCACGCCCCAACCTTCGACATATTCAACAAGGCGCCCCGGTCAAAGTCTGATCAATTAGACAAATTTTTCTTGAACCCCGCGCTGATTTGTAACAGCCTGCCATGAAGCAAGATTGCGGAGTTTCGCCGGCCCGGTTTCGGGAACATGCGCAAGCCCGGTGACGGTCGCAATCTCGTTTGGTGACGGGGGAACAAATGGAAGTGAGCGGGTGTATGGGGCAGACAAGGCAAACGGCGCGGGATGAAGGCGTTGCGGCCTCAAGTGCGAATGGCGGCGCAGCGGATCCCTTTGCCGATCTGCATCCGCCGCTGACCGCGACCCAGGCCGTTGTCGAGGCCGACCGCTGCCTTTATTGCTATGAGGCACCTTGCATCGCGGCCTGCCCCACCGGCATCGATATCCCCACCTTCATCCATCAGATTCGCACCGGCAATCTCGTCGGATCGGCGGAAACGATCCTCGAGGCGAACATCATGGGCGGCACCTGCGCCCGCGCCTGCCCGACGGAAATCCTCTGCGAGCAGGCCTGCGTGCTCAACGCTCGCGAGCGCGAGCCGGTGGAGATCGGGCGCCTGCAGCGTCACGCGGTCGATCATCTTCTCGCCGCCAACGGGCCGCATCCCTTCACCCGTGCACCCGAGACCGGCAAGCGAATCGCCGTCGTCGGGGCCGGTCCTGCCGGACTCGCCTTCGCGCACGAAGCGGCGCGATTCGGTCACAGCGTCACCGTCTACGACGCGCGTCCGAAACCGGGCGGTCTCAATGAATACGGTCTTGCTGCCTACAAGATGGTCAATGACTTTGCGCAGCAGGAAGTGAGGTTCATCCTCGGCATCGGCGGCATCGAGCTCCGGCTCGGCATGGGCCTCGGCAAGGAACTGAAGCTTGCAGACCTGCGCGCGGAATATGATGCGGTTTTCATCGGCGTCGGCCTCACCGAGCCGGTGCCGCTCGGGATTCCCGGCGAGGATGCGCCCGCAGTCGAGGACGCGATCGATTTCATAGCACGGCTCCGGCAGGCCGAGCCCAAATCGTCGCTGGCGCTCAAGGGCGATGTCATCGTCATCGGCGGCGGCAACACCGCGATCGACGCCGCCGTGCAGGCGAGAAAGCTGGGCGCGGAGATGGTCCACCTCGTCTATCGCCGAGGACCCGAGCATATGGGCGCCACCCACTGGGAGCAGGATCTCGCCCGCCTCAACGGGGTCATCTTCCGGCACTGGGCGCGGCCGGTGGCAATTGCCGATCGCGGCGACGTCGCCGAGGTGACCTTCGAACGCACGCGCCTTGCGGACGGCCGGCTCGCTGGCACGGGCGAGCATTTCACGCTGCGGGCCGCGCATGTCCTCAAGGCCGTGGGACAGCGGCTGGCGCCGGAGGGTCTTGAAGAATTGCGCCGCGAGGGCGGCAAATTGTGGGTCGATGACCGTTATCGGACCTCGCTTCCCGGCGTCTACGCCGGCGGCGACTGCATCGCGCGTACCGTGGACCTGACCGTGCAGGCGGTCGAGGACGGCAAGCAGGCCGCACGCAGTGCCGATGCCTTTCTCAAGGAAAAGGAAAGCTGACGATGATTGATCTCGGATGTCGTATTGGCGGGATCGAGAGCATCAATCCCTACTGGCTCGCCTCGGCGCCGCCGACCGACAAGAAATACAATGTCGAGCGTGCCTTCCGGGCCGGCTGGGGCGGCGCGGTGTGGAAGACGCTCGGCGAGGATCCGCCGGTGGTCAATGTGACGAGCCGCTATGGGGTGCACAAGAGTGCCATGGGCGGCATCATCGGCATCAACAACAATGAACTCATCTCCGACCGACCGCTCGAGGTAAATCTCAAAGAGATCGAGGCGATGCGCCGCGAGTGGCCGGACCGCGTGATCATCGGTTCGATGATGGCGCCAATGGACGAGCAGGCGTGGAAGGACCTCGCCATCCGCATTGCCAATACCGGCGTGCAGGGGCTCGAGCTCAATCTCGGTTGTCCGCACGGCATGTGCGAACGCGGCATGGGCTCGGCCATCGGCCAGGTGCCCGAATTCGTCGAGAAAACGACCCGCTGGGTCCGCGAGGCGGTCGATCTGCCGGTGTTCACCAAGCTCACCCCCAACATCACCGACATCGTCGAGGTCGCGGAAGCGGCGAAACAGGGCGGTGCGACGGCGGTGTCGCTCATCAACACGGTGAATTCGATCATCGGCGTCGATCTCGACGCCATGGCGCCGAAGCCCATGATTGACGGCAAGGGCACGCACGGTGGTTATTGCGGCGAGGCGGTGAAGCCGATCGCGCTCCATATGGTGGCCGAAATCGCTCGCGCCGAAGCGACCCGCGGCCTCGAGATCTCCGCCATCGGCGGCATCACGACCTGGCGCGACGCCGCCGAGTTCATCGCTCTCGGCGCCTCGGGCGTTCAGGTCTGCACCGCGGCCATGCTTTATGGTTTCCGTATCGTCGAGGATATGATCGACGGGCTCGTGCACTATCTCGCGAGCCACGGTTACCGCTCGCTGGACGCGCTCCGCGGTCGGGCGTTGCCCAATACCGTCGACTGGAACCAACTCAATCTCAATTACGATCTCAAGGCCCGCATCGACGAGGCCAGCTGCATCGAATGCGGCCGCTGCCACATCGCCTGCGAGGACACCTCGCATCAGGCGATCCGCATCGAGGCCAAGGCGGAGGGCGGGCGCCGCTTCGTCGTCGTCGACGAGGACTGCGTCGGCTGCAATCTGTGCATGATGATCTGTCCGGTTCCGGACTGCATCACGATGGAGCCGGTCGACAATGGCCTGCCGGCGATCACCTGGCCGGAGCATCCGAAAAATCCGGCGCGCAAGGCGGCCGCCGAATAGGCCCCGCCGCAGCACCGGGCATCAAGGGAGCAGGATCATGGATGGTGGATTGCGCAACAGTCTCGAGGCCTATTGGATGCCGTTTACGGCGAACCGGCAGTTCAAGGCAGCGCCGCGCCTGTTCGTTGCGGCAAAGGACATGCACTACACCACCGCCGACGGCCGGCAGGTGCTCGACGGCATCGCCGGGCTCTGGTGCTGCAATGCGGGGCACGGGCGGCAGAAGATCGTGGACGCGGTGAGTCGGCAGGTCGCCGAGCTCGACTATTCTCCCGCCTTCCAGATGGGCCATCCCAAGGCCTTCGAGCTCGCAAGCCGACTTGCCGGGCTCATGGCCGGTGATCTCGACCATGTCTTCTTTACCAATTCCGGGTCGGAGTCGGTTGAGACCGCGCTCAAGATCGCGCTCGCCTATCACCGCATCCGCGGCGAAGGCCACCGCACGCGCCTGATCGGGCGCGAGAAGGGCTATCACGGCGTCAATTTCGGCGGCATGTCGGTGGGTGGCATTCCCGCCAACCGGCGCATGTTCGGTACGTTGCTCGCCGGCGTCGACCATATCCGCCACACGCACAATGTTCCGGGCAACGAGTTCGCCCGCGGCCTGCCGCCGAACGGTGCCGAGCTTGCCGACGACCTCGAGCGCTTGTGCGCGCTGCACGATCCCTCGACCATCGCCGCCGTGATCGTCGAGCCGGTGGCCGGATCGGCGGGCGTCATCCTGCCGCCCAAGGGCTATCTCGAGCGCCTGCGCGCCATCTGCGACCGCCATGGCATCCTTCTCATCTTCGACGAGGTGATCACCGGTTTCGGCCGCCTCGGCGCGCCCTTCGCAGCCAATTATTTCGGTGTCCAGCCGGATATCGTGACAACGGCCAAGGGCCTGACCAGCGGCGTCGTACCGATGGGGGCGGTGTTCGTGAGAAAAGAGATCCACGACGCCTTCATGACCGGACCGGAGCATCTCATCGAGTTCTTCCACGGCTACACCTATTCCGGCCATCCGCTTGCCTGCGCGGCGGGCCTCGCGGCGCTGGACATCTACGAGGAGGAGGAGCTGCTCACCCGGGCAAGCCGTATCGGCGCGCTCTGGGCCGACACCATGCACGGGCTCAGGGACGCGCGTCACGTGATCGACATCCGCACGCTCGGCCTCATCGCCGCGATCGAGCTCGAGCCGATCGCCGGCGCGCCGACGAAGCGCGCCTTCACCGCCTTTCTCAAAGCCTATGAGAAGGGCCTCCTCATCCGCACCACGGGCGACATCATTGCGCTGTCGCCACCGCTCATCATCAGCGAGGAACAGATCGCCACCATGGCCGAGACCCTGCGCGAGGTTCTGGGCGAGCTTGATTAAGGACACATATGCGACGGATCGAACATATCATCGACGGCGAGACGACGGCCGGTAGCGCCACCGAGACCGGGCCGGTCTTCAACCCCGCGACCGGCGAGCAGACGGCGGAGGTCGTGCTCGGCACGCCGGCCGATGTCGATACAGCGGTGGCGGCCGCTGCGCGGGCGGCGGAGGACTGGGCGGAGTGGCCGCCGGCGCGGCGGGCGCGGGTGATGTTCGCGCTCAGGGCGCTCATCGACAATCGCCGCGATCATATCGCGCGCACAATCTCCGCCGAGCACGGCAAGACCCATGACGACGCGCTGGGCGAGGTGACGCGGGCTCTGGAGGTCGTGGAATTCGCCTGCGGAATCCCCGAGCTTCTGAAAGGCGATTTCAGCCGCAATGTGGCGCGCGGGCTCGATACGTGCTCGGAGCGGCAGCCGCTCGGCGTCGTTGCCGGCATCACGCCCTTCAATTTCCCCTTCATGGTGCCCCTGTGGATGATTCCGATGGCGCTCGCCTGCGGCAACGGCTTCGTACTGAAGCCCTCGGAGCGCGATCCCTCGAGCGCCAATCTCATCCACGAGCTCTGCACCGAGGCCGGTGTGCCCGAAGGGTTGCTCAATGTCGTGCACGGCGATCGCGTGGCCGTCGACGCCATCCTCGATCACCCCGGCATCGCCGCCATCAGTTTCGTCGGCTCGACCCCGGTCGCGGAATATATCTACGGCCGTGGCTGCAGCTCCGGCAAGCGGGTGCAGGCGCTCGGCGGGGCCAAGAACCACATGATCATCCTGCCCGATGCCGATCTCGATCAGGCCGCCGACGCGCTGATGGGCGCGGGATACGGCTCGGCGGGCGAACGCTGCATGGCGATCTCGGTCGCAGTGCCGGTGGGCGACAAGGTGGCCGATGCCCTCGTCGAGCGGCTCGCGCCACGTGTCGCCGCGCTCAAGGTCGGCCCGGCGAGCGATCCCGAGGCAGAGATGGGGCCGCTCATCACCGCCGCGCACCGCGACCGCGTCGCCGGACTTATCGGCAAGGGCATCGACGAAGGCGCCGAGGCCGTGGTCGATGGCCGCGGGCTGACGCTGCAGGGATATGAGGGCGGTTTCTGGCTCGGCGGCACCCTTCTCGATCGCGTGCGGCCGGAGATGACCGTCTATCGCGAAGAGATCTTCGGCCC
>RFKS01000050.1 GCA_003694205.1 Alphaproteobacteria bacterium
CCGAGCGAGCCCGAGCTCTATCCCGGCAGCGGGCAGTTCGTCGCGACACCGCAGGCGCGGGTCGCCGAAGGCGCCGAATCGGGCACCTTCACCCTCAATTTCGCCGGCGCCGATGTGCGCGAGGTGGTGGACGCCGTTCTCGGCCGCATGCTCGGGCTCAACTATCTCGTCGATCCCAAGGTGCAGGGAACGATCACGGCGCGCACCGCACGGCCGCTTGCCCGCGATCAGGTCCTGCCGGCGCTCGAGGACATTCTCGCGGTGAACGGCGCGGCGATGGTCGCGAGCGACGGGCTTTACCGCATCCTTCCTCTCGACGCGGCGCGTGGCGGTGGGCCCGTGCTCGGCGGTCTGCGCCCGCGGCAGCAGGGCTTCGCGACCCACATCATCCCGCTCAAATTCGTCTCCGCCGACGCCATGCAGCAGACGCTCGAATCCTTTCTCGCCCCCGGGCGCGGACTGATCGTCGACGAGGCGCGCAACCTGCTCCTCTTTCGCGGTCCCGGTGTCGAGGCGACCGATCTCATCCATCTCATCGACATCTTCGATGTCGACTGGATGGAGGGCATGTCCTTTGCCCTGCTGCCGCTCGCCAACGCCAATGTCGGCGACGTCATCGTCGAGCTGGACACGATCTTCGGCCAGGACGGCAATGGCCCCGAGGCGATGCGCGGGGTGGTGCGCTTCCTGCCCATCGAGCGCATGAATGCGGTGCTCGTCGTCAGCGAGCAGCCGGTCTATCTCGAGCGGGCCCGCGACTGGGTGGCGCGCCTCGATCGGGGCGGCGGCGCGCAGGGGCAGCGCCAGCTCTATGTCTATCACCTCAAGAACGCCCGTGCCGGCGAGGTGGGCGAGGTGCTGGGCGAGCTCTTCGACGTCCGCACCGTCGGCGAGTCGGCGAACGCCGGCCGCGGCGAGGTCGCGCTCGGTCTCGAATCGGGCACGCTCATCGGCCAGACGGGCGGCGGTCTCGCGAGCGGCGGCGGTACGCTCGGAGGAAAGCAGTCGGCACGGCCACCGGCCCAGGGAGCGGCCGCGAGCGCGCCCCCCTCAGCAGCGTCGCGGGCAAGCCGAACGCGGCGCGGCGGTGGGGGCGCGTCGGGCGCGCGTTCGCGCCGCGACCTGCCCTTCGCGGGCGAAAATGGCGACGGGCCGCGCATCATCGCCGACGAGCGCAACGACGCAATGCTGATCCTGGCGACGGCGCAGGAATACCGGATGATAGAGGCGACGCTGCAGCGTCTCGACGTGCCGCCCCTGCAGGTGCTGATCGAGGCGACCATTGCCGAGGTCACGCTCAACGACGCGCTGCAATTTGGCCTGCGCTGGTTCTTCGACGCGAGCGGCCAGGACGATACGCAAAACATCACCTTCAGCGACCTTGAAACGGGCGGGGTGAACAGCACCTTCCCCGGCCTCTCCTATCTCTTCGAGGGGAACAATGCGCGGCTCGCGCTCAACGCCCTTAACGAGATCACCGACGTCACCGTCGTGTCTTCGCCGCAGATCATGGTGCTCGACAACCAGACCGCGCGGCTGCAGGTGGGCGATCAGGTGCCGGTGCCGGTGCAGCAGGCGGTCTCGACGCTCGATCCCAATGCGCCGATCGTCAATTCGATCCAGTTCCAGGACACCGGCGTCATTCTCGAGGTCACACCGCATGTCAATGCCAGTGGCCTGGTCGTGCTCGACGTGCGGCAGGAGGTCTCCGACGTGGTGCCGACGACCTCCTCGGGGATCGATGCGCCGACCATCAAGCAGCGGGCGATCAACTCGACGGTGGCGGTGCAGACCGGCGAGACGATCGCCCTCGGGGGTCTCATCCGCGACAGCCGGACCGGCACCGATGTCGGGGTCCCGGTCCTCATGCACATCCCGCTGCTCGGCAATCTCTTCAAGACGCATTCGACGAAGAACGATCGCACCGAACTTCTCGTGCTTCTGACGCCGCAGGTGGTGCGTGATCGCGAGGAGGCCCGTACGGTGACACAGGAGCTGAGGCGCCGGCTCAAGGGGCTCGAGCGGCTGCGCGCCCAGTTCGGTGTCGAGCCGGAGACACAGGATGCAGCAACACCGCCGGATCGGCCGTGAACGCTCCTATGGCGTTGAAGACGGGGCGGCGGCGTCTGGTTTCACGCTGATCGAGGTGCTGGTCGCCTTCGCTATCGTGGCTGTCATGCTGCTCGCGCTGTTCGAGGGCACGACGCGTGGCCTGCGCGCGATAGAACGGAGCGAGCGGCACGCACGGCTGCTGGAGCTGGCGGAGAACCACCTTGCCGAGGTCGGCACGCTCCTGCCGGTTACACCCGGCCGGCTTTCCGGCCGCGAAGGCGATTACGAGTGGGAAACCCTGATCGAGCCGCTCGCCGCGCCGCCCGGTATCGACCCCGCGACTCTCGCTGAGCAGGGCTTTGCGCTCTACGGTGTGGAGGTCCATGTGCGCGGCCCCGAAGGAGCAGAGGAATGGCTGCAAAGCTTACGCCTTGCGCCGGCCGCGCCCTGAGCGGCTTCACCCTCGTCGAGCTGCTCGTCGCGCTCGTCCTCGTCGGCATGATTTCGGCGGCGCTGTTTACCGCCATGCGCTACTCCGCGCGCAGCTGGCGGGCCGGCGAGGCGCGACTTGTCGACATCACCGACGGGGATGCGGTGCGCCACTTTCTGCGCGCCCGGCTGACCGAGAGCATGCCGGCGACGATGCCGTCGACGGACCGGACGCGCGAGCCGGTGTTTCGCGGCGACGGGACGCATCTCCGCTTTGCAGCGCCGATGCCGCACGGGCTGGGGCTCGGTGGCGTCTATGTGTTCACACTCGGACCCGGGGAGGGCGCGCCGCTGATGCTCGACTGGCACCTCCTGCGGCCCGATCGTCTGCTCGATGTGTCGGACGGGCGGCAGCGCCCGCGTCCGCTTGCCATGGCCGGTGTCCGCGCCGTGCATTTCCGCTATTTCGGCCA
>RFKS01000051.1 GCA_003694205.1 Alphaproteobacteria bacterium
CGCGCGGCGATCGCCGCGGGCACGCTCGACAGCGTGCACGACCTCTCCTCGGGCGGGCTTGCAGCCAGCCTTGTCGAGATGGCACTCGCCGGCGGCATCGGTGCCCGCATCGGGCTCGATGTGCTCGACCTTCCCGCCCACGCGGCGCTCTTCGGCGAGGATCAGGCACGCTATCTCGTCGCGCTGCCCGAAAGTGCGGCCGAAGCCTTTCTCGCCCGCGCAAGCGAAGCCGATGTGCCGGTCTGCCGCCTCGGCACCACCGGCGGCGATCGCCTGATCGTCGAGGGTGTGCTCGATCTGGCGTTGGCGGCATTGCGCGAGGCGCATGAGGGCTGGCTACCGCGCTATATGGCGGGCGATACGGCACGCGCGGCCGCGGAATAGGCGCACATCGCGCGCTGCCCGTCCGCCCTTCGAGACGGGCCTACGGCCCTCCTCAGGGCGAACGGAGAAGAAGGATCCGTTCGTGCCGAGCCTGTCGAAGGGCGAACGCGGCTGAAGGATCCGGCCGGCCTCAGGCCTCGACCCGAATGCCCTTCTCGTCGAAGAGCGCCGTGAGCTCGCCGCTTGCGAACATTTCGCGCACGATGTCGCAGCCGCCGATGAACTCACCCTTCACATAGAGCTGGGGGATCGTTGGCCAGTCGGAATACTCCTTGATCCCCTGGCGCAGCTCGGGGTCCTGCAGCACGTCATAGGATTTGAAGGGTACCCCGAGATGGCTCAGGATCTGCACCACGGCGGCAGAAAAGCCGCATTGCGGGAACACCGGTGTCCCCTTCATGAACAGCACCACGTCGTCGGCCTTGACGTCACGGTCGATACGCTCTCGGATCGTCTCGCTCATTCATACTCTCCTTCCCGGGGCGGACCCGCTGGCGCGGGAACGCGCTTTCGCCTAGAGATCGGGACTCACCAAGGCTTTGTCCAGTGATTTCTTCGCCGGCAGATGCGGTCGTCTTCAGGACTCGGGCACCGCCGTCTGCAAGGCCAAGGCGTGCAGCAGGTCACCGACCCGTCCCTCGAGCGCCTTGTAGACCATCTGGTGCTGCTTCACCCTCGGCAGGCCGCGGAACCCCTCATAGACCACGAGGGCCGCATAATGGTCGCCATCGCCGCGCAGGTCGGAGATTTCCACCTCGGCGCCCGGCAGGGCCGCCTTGATGAGCTGCTCGATTTCGCCGGCCGTCATGGCCATGATGACATTCTCCTTGCTCGCGACCGACCTTAAATTAGGGTGCCGCGGGCGCCGGCTCAAGACGCCGGCGGCGTCATTCGCCACACAAGGGGGGTGGAATTCCCGTTGCGGGCCGCGTAGAAGGCTGCCTGTATCGACATGTTCTATCCGAAATGAGCAGCCGGATGTCCGATCCTCGCACGAACCATTCCAGAAACGGCGCACCCGCGACACTTTATGACAAGATCTGGAATCGTCATGTGGTGAGCGACCTCGGCGACGGATCCGCCCTCATCTATATCGATCGCCATCTCGTGCATGAGGTGACGAGTCCGCAGGCCTTCGAATCCCTGCGCCTTGCCGGGCGCCCCGTTCGCCGGCCCGAGGCGACGCTGGCGCTTGTTGACCACAATGTCCCGACGACACCGCGCGACCGGCCGATCGAGGACCCACTGGCGGCAAAGCAGATTTCCCTCCTGCGCGAGAATACGGCCGCCTTCGGCATCGCGTTTCTTGATATCGACGACCCGCGGCAGGGAATCGTTCATGTGGTCGGCCCCGAGCTCGGCCTGACCCTGCCGGGCCTTACCATCGTCTGCGGCGACAGCCACACCTCGACGCATGGTGCTTTCGGGGCGCTCGCCTTCGGCATCGGCACCTCCGAAGTCGAGCACGTGCTGGCGACGCAGACGCTTCTGCTCCGGAAATCGCGCAACATGCGGGTGCGCGTCGATGGCACGCTGCCGCCGGGGGTGACGGCCAAGGATCTGGCGCTTGCCATCATCGGTGCCATCGGCACCGCCGGCGCCACCGGTCATGTCATCGAATATGCCGGCGAGGCAGTGCGGGCGCTCAGCATGGAGGGCCGTATGACGCTCGCCAACATGTCGATCGAGGCGGGGGGACGCGCCGGCCTGATCGCGCCCGACGAGACGACCTTCGCCTATCTCGAGGGCCGCCCGCGCGCGCCGAAGGGCGCGCTTTGGGAACGTGCCGTGGCCGACTGGCGCACGCTGGCGAGCGACCCCGGGGCGGTGTTCGATCGCGAGGTCGTCATCGACGCGCGCGAGATCACGCCGCTCGTGACCTGGGGCACGAGCCCCGAGCAGGTGGTGCCGGTCACCGGACGGGTGCCCGATCCGGATGACTTCGCGGATCCTGCGGCGGGCCGGGCCGCCGCAGCGGCGCTCGACTATATGGGGCTCGAACCGGGCACGCCGATCGAGGGCATCGCCATCGACCGGGTCTTCATCGGCTCGTGCACCAACAGCCGCATCGAGGACCTGCGTGCGGCCGCCGCCGTGTTCCGCGGCCGCAAGGTGGCCGCCGGTGTCCGGCAGGTGCTCGTGGTGCCAGGCTCGGGAGAGGTGAAGCGGCAGGCAGAGGCGGAGGGCCTCGACCGCATCTTCCGCGCGGCCGGCTGCGAATGGCGCGAACCGGGCTGCTCGGCCTGTCTCGGCATGAATCCGGACAAGGTGCCGCCGGGCGAGCGCTGCGCCTCGACCTCGAACCGCAATTTCGTCGGCCGTCAGGGACCCGGCGCGCGCACCCACCTCGTCTCGCCGGCGATGGCGGCGGCGGCCGCGGTCAGCGGTCATTTCACCGATGTGCGCCGGCTTGCGACCGCGGGAGGCGTATGATGGAGCCCTTCACGACACTCGTCTCGGTGCCGACGCCGCTCCTGCGCGACAATGTCGATACCGATCTCATCATCCCCGCCGCCTGGCTCAAGACGGTCTCGCGCAAGGGGCTTGGCGCCGGTGCCTTCGAGAGCCTGCGCAAGCGGCCGGACGGAACCCCCGATCCCGGCTGCGTCTTCAATCGCCCGCAATATCGGGGCTCGCAGATCCTCGTCGCGGGCCGCAATTTCGGTTGCGGCTCGAGCCGGGAGCACGCCGCCTGGGCACTGGCCGATCTCGGCTACCGCTGTGTCATTGCGGAGAGCTTTGCCGACATCTTCGCCTCGAACGCGTTCAAGAACGGAATCCTGACCATCGCGCTCGAGAGTGCGGATCTGGCCCGCATCGCGGCCGATGCCGAGGCCGTGCGACCGGTCCGTGTCGATCTCGCGGCGCAGACCGTTACCACCGCGGATGGAACGGTGGTCGCCTTCGCGCTCGACGCCTTTCGCAAGCACTGCCTGCTCAACGGTCTCGACGAGGTCTCGCTGACGCTCGAGAAGCACGCCGGGGCCATCGCCGCATATGAGGAAGCCGCACGGCAGCGAATGCCGTGGGCGATCGGCGGCTGACGGGATCGGGCATGGCGGTCTTCACGCACGTCTCCACGCCCGATCTCGAGCGGTTTCTCGCCGCCTATGATCTTGGAGAAGTGCGTCAGTTCCTGCCCATCACGGAAGGCATCGAAAACACAAATTACAGGCTCGAGACCACCACCGGCCGCCATGTACTGACGCTCTTCGAGCGCCGCACGCCGGAAGACGCGCTGCCCTTCGTCATAGCCCTGCTCGAGCACCTTGCCGACAAGTCGGCACCGGTGCCTCGGCCCATTCCCGATCGCGAGGGGCGATGCCTTTCCCGGTTGTGCGGCCGGCCGGCACTGATTGTCAGCTTTCTCGATGGCCGGGCGGTCGACAGGCCCGACGTGACGCACTGCCGCGCTGCGGGCGTTGCGCTCGCTCGACTGCATGTGGCGGCAGCCGATTTTGCGGCGAGGCGCGCAAATCCATTCGGCATCGCCGGCTGGCGGCCCCTGCTTGAGGCCTGTCGCGAGGTTGCCCATGACCGCCGCGACCTCCTCTTGTGCGATCGGGTCGCAGCGGCGCTTGCGATGCTGCCGGAAGACTGGCCCCCCTCCCTGCCGCGCGGCACCTGCCACGCCGATCTCTTCCCCGACAATGTGTTCTTCGATGGCGACCGCGTGAGCGGCATCATCGATTTCTATTTCGCGGCCACCGACGCGCTCGCCTATGACCTCGCGATCGCCCTCGCCGCCTGGGGATTCGACGCGGAGAATCGCTGGGACCGCCGCCGCGCAGCCGCAATGATCGAGGGCTATGAGGAGATCCGGCCACTTGCATCGGCGGAGCGCGATCGGCTGCCCGTCCTCTGCCTCGGTGCGGCGGTGCGCTTCACCCTGACCCGCCTCTATGACAGGCTGCACCCGCGTGAGGAAGCACTGGTACGCGAGAAGGACCCGGGCGAATTTGCCGCCCGCATGGATATCTTCGCGGCGCTGGCTGGCAACAACAGGGATCTCTTCTGATGCGTTACACGAGTACCCGGCGTGAGATCGCGTGCGGCTTTCGCGAGGTGATCGCGAGCGGGCTTGCCCCGGGCGGCGGGCTCTATCTGCCGCATCACTGGCCGCGGCTCGACGCGGAGGCGCTCGCCCGCCTCGCAACGCGAACCTATGTCGAGGCCCTCATGACCGTCGGCGCCCTGTTCTCGGCAGAGGACTGCGATGCCGAATTGTGGCGCCGCGTCGCGGAAGGCGCCGTCCGGGCCTTCCGCCACCCGGCTGTTGCCCCTCTCGCGGAGTTCGGGCCGCGCCAGTGGCTGCTCGAGCTCTTCCACGGCCCGACGCTGTCGTTCAAGGACTATGGCCTGCAGCCGCTGGGACGGCTTCTCGACGAACTCGCGACCGCAGAAGGGCGACCGCTCTTCATCCTCGGCGCCACCTCCGGCGATACCGGATCGGCAGGGATCGCCGCCTTTCGCGGGCGCGCCAATGCGCGCATCATCATCCTGCATCCCGCCGGCCGCGTGTCCGAGGTGCAGCGCCGGCAGATGACGACCGAGACGGCGGAAAACGTTCTCAATATCGCGATCGAGGGAAGCTTCGACGACTGTCAGCGGCTGGCCAAGGAGCTGCTCGCCGAGCGCGCGGCGGCGAATCGCGAGACCGTACTCTCGGTGAATTCGATCAACTGGGGGCGGCTGCTGTTCCAGACCGCCTACCATGTCTTCATCGCGGCGCGTCTCTCGCGACACGGCCGCCGCCTCGCGCTCGCCATCCCGAGCGGCAATTTCGGCAATGCGCTGGCCGCCATCATCGCGGCCCGGATCGGCGCCCCGATCGCGCATCTGATCGTCGCCTCGAATGCCAATGACGCGCTGGCGCGGGTACTCGCGACCGGCGTTCTCGAGGCCCAGGAGCCGCGCACGACGCTTTCGCCCGCCATGGACATCCAGGTGCCGAGCAATCTCGAGCGACTGCTGTTCATGGCCACCGGCGCGGACGCGGCAGCGACGGCGGAGTGCATGACCGGGCTCCGCGAACGGGGTCGCCTCGCGCTTCCCGCGGACTGGCGCGAGCGGCTGCCGCTGACCATCGAGGCGCATGCCATCTCGGATGAGGAAACGCTCGCGACCATGCGCGAGACCTATCGGAGGACCGACCGCATCGTCGATCCGCACACGGCGGTAGCCCTTGCCGCCGCCGGGCGGTCGGGGATCGCGGATGAGCACGAGCTTGTCGTCGTCTCGACCGCGCACCCGGCGAAGTTTCCCGACGCGGTGCGGAAGGCGATCGGGATCGCGCCGCCCGTGCCGGCGCCGTTCGCCGATCTCTTCGCGCGCGAGGAGCGCTGCGCACGCTGCGCTCCCGACCTCGCCGCCGTGCGCCATCTCATCGACTGCTCTTCGCCCGCCCAGTGATGCGCCTTTCGCCCGCCGTCTGTGCTAGAGTCGCAGCCGCGCATTTGTGACGGGCGGAAAGGAGCGGGTGATGGGCCTCAAGGTCATCGGCGCCGGCTACGGACGGACCGCCACCCTATCGCTCAAGGCGGCGCTCGAGCGGCTCGGCTTCGGCCCGTGCTACCACATGGTCGAGGTCCTGGCGCATGAGGGCTTCGCCGCCCACTGGGCGCGGGCGGCACGCGGCGAGCGGATGGACTGGGATGCGGTGTTCGACGGTTATGCCGCGACCGTCGACTGGCCGGCCGCCGACTACTGGCGCGAACTTGCCGACCATTATCCCGAGGCCAGGGTGATCCTGTCGGTGCGCGATCCGGAGAGCTGGTTCGCGAGCACGCAGGCGACGATCTTCTCGTCCGAGAATCTGGCCCGGCTGACGGCAAGCGATGTTCCTGCCGACGTGCGCGCGATGGTGCGGCATCTCTCCGAGGTGACGTTGGGCGGCCGCCCGCACGACCGTGAGCATGTGATCGCCACTTACGAGCGCCACAATGAAGCGGTGCGACGGACGATCCCGCCCGAACGCCTGCTCGTCTACGATGTGGGCGCGGGCTGGGAGCCTCTGTGCGCCTTTCTCGGCGTGCCGGTGCCGGACCTGCCCTATCCGCGCTCAAACTCCTCGGCCGAGTTCCGGGATCGGATTTCGCGCGGCGAGTTGCCACGCACGGCGGAATAGTTGCGGCGAGGGTACGGGGCCAGCGCCAGGGGACGCCCCGGCGCTGGCCTGGTTGCGGCTTAGGCCGCCTCCTCGGCGACGTCGATCGTCGCTTCACCCTTGTGCCAGTTGCACGGGCAGAGCTCCCCGGATTGCAGCGCGTCGAGAATACGCAGCACCTCCTGCGGGTTGCGGCCGACCGAGAGATCATTCACCTGCACCATGCGGATGATGCCATCGGGATCGACGAGGAAGGTCGCCCGGAGCGCGACGCCTTCCTCACGCTCGAGAATGCCGAGCGCGCCGGCGAGTTCCTTCTTGTTGTCCGCAAGCCAGGGATAGGGCACCGTCGCCAGATCCTCGCGACTGTTGCGCCAGGCGAGATGCACGAAATCGGTGTCCGTGCTGGCCCCGAGAATCTGGCAGTTCCGCGCTGCGAACTCGTCGGCCATGGCGCCGAAGCCGATGATCTCGGTGGGGCAGACAAACGTGAAGTCCTTTGGCCAGAAGAAAATGAGGAGCCACTTTCCGGGAAAGCTCCTGTCCGTGAGGCGGTGAAAGTCGTCGCCGGGAATGGAGCTGTCGCTGATAGCCTTCAGATCGAAAGCCGGAAGCCTGTCGCCAACCGTAAGCATCGTTCGTTCTCCTGTTGATGTGACTGCCATATGATCGGTTCGCAGCCTTGATGCCATTCTTGCTTCAAACGATCCAACTGATATATTTAGTTTGTCTAATCGATTGAGACGATCATGGTCCTGCCGACGCTGAAACAGCTCCGCTATCTCGTTGCCTTGCGTGAGCAACTGCATTTCGGGCGCGCCGCCGAGGCCTGCCACGTGACGCAGTCGACGCTCTCCGCCGGCATCGCCGAGCTCGAGGCGGTGCTCGATGCGCATCTCGTCGAGCGCACCCGGCGCACCGTGCTGTTCACGCCGCTCGGCGAGGAGGTAGTGGCCAAGGCCCGCCGCGTCCTCGGCATGGCGGAGGAACTCGTCGATCTCACGCACGCCGCCGCCGAGCCGCTCTCGGGAACCCTGCGCATGGGAATCATTCCGACCATTGCCCCCTTCCTGCTGCCGCGCGCCATGCCGGCACTGCGGCGACGTTTTCCGAAGCTCCGACTACAGCTCAAGGAGCAGATGTCCGAAGACCTGTGCCACGCGCTGCATGCCGGAGAACTCGATGTCGTGCTCTACGCCCTTCCCTATCGCTGCGGCGAGGTGGAAGAGATGGCGCTCTTCGAGGACCCCTTCTACGCCGCCTATCCGCCCGGCGACGATCCGCTGCCTGAGGCCGTGCGCACCGAGGATCTCGACGGCCAGACCCTCCTTCTCCTTGAGGAAGGGCATTGCCTGCGCGACCATGCGCTCGCCGCCTGCTCGCTGCCCGGGGTCGACCCGACACGCTCGATTCTGGGCACCAGCCTGCACACGCTGGTGCAGATGGTGGACAACGGCCTCGGCATGACGCTGCTGCCGAAGATGGCGATCGACGCCGGAATCCTCGCCGGCACCGGCGTCCGCATTGCACCGCTCGCCGGCAAGGCACCCTTCCGCACCATCGGCCTCGTCTGGCGTCGCCAATCGCCGCGCGCGGAGGAATTCCGCCTGCTCGCGGACTCGCTGAAGGAGTGGCAAGAGGCGGCGAGCGCGCGGAACGATTCGGCTTCTGCTTGACGGGGCGAGTCGGAGGCCCCTAGGCTGCCGATGCGCGCAGGGCGCATCCGGTCCGCGGACAGGGCAGAGCCCACCTGCAACACGATCGTGGCGGCACGACGATTTCGACCTTCTTTCCCCCGGTATGCGGGCCCGGGCAGCAATGGAAAGGAGGCCTCTATGCCGACGACACCGGCA
>RFKS01000052.1 GCA_003694205.1 Alphaproteobacteria bacterium
AGGTCGGCCTCGTCGGCGGGTTCGAAGAGGACCTCGGCGGGGCCGCCGGTGCGGAACCAGCTGTAGCGCGCGAGCGGCGCATTCGGAAGCAGACGCCCACGCGCCGGCGGCAAGCATTCCGAAAGGGGGCGGAGGCGCTCGGCCGTCATCATGCGCGCCCTCCCTTGGCGACGAGCGGAGCGAGCTCATCCGGCAGGGCTTGTGCCCAGCGGGTGATCGAACCGGCGCCGAGACAGACCACGAGGTCGCCCGGTCCGGCCTCCGCGGCGACCGCCGCCGCCAGTTCTTCCGGGCCGGCGATGGTGCTGACGCCCTTGTGTCCGTGCGCCTTGAGGCCGGCAGCCAGTGCCCCTGCATCGACGCCCTCGATGGGCTCCTCGCCAGCAGGGTATACGGGGGCGACGATGACGTGGTCGGCCTGGTTGAAGCAGGTGCAGAACTCCTCGAAGAGATTTTTGAGCCGCGTGAAGCGGTGCGGCTGCACGACGGCGATGATGCGGCCCTCATAAGCCTGGCGCGCGGCACCGAGTACGGCCGCGATCTCGACCGGATGATGCGCGTAATCGTCGATCACGATGATTCCGCCCGCCTCGCCGACGCGGGTGAAGCGGCGCTTGACGCCACCGAAGCCGCCGAGCGCTTCGCGGAGCTTGTCGTCGGGGATCCGCATCTCGATGCCGACCGCGATCGCGGCGAGCGCATTCTGCACATTGTGCCGGCCGGGCATCGGCAGGCGCAGGTCGGCAAGCTGCCGCGTCTCACCGCTCCGGCGGTCGGTGATCTCGACCGCGAAGCGCGCCCCGCCGTCGGACCAAGTGACGTCGACCCCGCGCACGTCCGCCTGCTTGGAAAAGCCATAGGTCACGATGCGCCGGTCATTGAGCCGCGCCATCAGCGACTGCACCTCGGGATGGTCGATGCACAGGATGGCGGCGCCGTAGAAGGGCACGTTTTCGACGAACTGCCGGAAGGCGGCACGCTCGGCGTCGAAATCGCCGTAAAAGTCGAGATGCTCGGGATCGATATTGGTGACGACGGCGAGCGTCGCCGGCAGTTTGACGAAGGTGCCGTCGGACTCGTCGGCCTCGACCACCATCCAGTCACCGGCGCCGAGCCGGGCATTGGTGCCATAGGCGTTGATGATGCCGCCATTGATCACCGTCGGGTCGAAGCCACCGGCATCGAGGATTGCCGCGCACAGTGAGGTGGTCGTCGTCTTGCCATGCGTGCCGGCGACCGAGACGCACCATTTGAGCCGCATCAGCTCCGCCAGCATCTCGGCTCGGCGGACGACCGGGATCGGGAGCTCGCGCGCGGCGACGACCTCCGCATTGTCGGACCGGATGGCGGAGGAAATGACCACAACGCCGGCGCCGGCGATGTTTTCGGCCGCGTGACCGATGGTGACCGGAATGCCGAGCGTACGCAGGCGCTCCACATTGGGCGAGGCGGTGACATCCGAGCCCTGCACCCGGTAGCCGAGATTGTGCATCACCTCGGCGATGCCCGACATGCCGATGCCGCCGATGCCGACGAAGTGGATGGTCCCAATGTCGAAGGGCAGGGTGCTCATGCCGGCACCTCCCCAGCGAGAGCGAACATGGTCGTCCTGTCGTCCCATTCCCCCTTCGAGGAGCAAGAGACGAACGGGGCATTGCCGGCCGCTCGCCCTTCGACAGGCTCAGGACGAACGGGCTTGCTCTTCTCCGTTGGCCCCGAGGAGGGCCAAGGGCCCGTCTCGAAGGGCGGCCTGCCCTGTTCGGACTTCGACAGGCTCAGCCCGAACGGGCCTGTTTGCTCCGTTCGCCCTGAGGAGGGCCAAGGGCCTGTCTCGAAGGGCGACCAGTTCCGAACGCGTGACGAAGACCCGGACGACGCGTCCGAAGCGGATGCGGACTCATTCTTTCCCGACCTGCGCGCGGGCGATGTCGCGGCCACGCCGGCGATGCGCTCGACAAGGTCGGCAAGCCGACTCGCCGCATCGGCGGATCCGAGCCGGCGGGCTGCGGCGGCGGCACTGCAAAGTCCCTCGCTGTCGGCCAGCAGCCGGTGCAGGCGCTTCGCGAGAGCGCGGGCGTCGAAGCCGTCCTCGGGCATGATCCAGGCCGCGCCGGCCTCGGCGAGCACCCTTGCATTCGCCGACTGATGGTCGTCGGTGGCGATGGCGAGCGGCACCAGGATCGCCGGGCGCCCGGCCGTGGCGAGCTCGGCGATGGTCGACGCGCCGGCGCGGGCGATGGCGAGATGGCAGTTGCCAAGGCGCTCCGGCAGGTCGGTGAAATAGGGCGCGAGCTCGCCGTCGATATCGGCAGTGCGGTAGCGGGCGAGGACCCGCTCGAGATCCTCCCGACGGCACTGCTGCGTCACCCGCAGCCGGGAGCGCAGGGCCGGCGGCAGCAAAGCGAGCGCGTCGGGCACGACGTCGGACAAGATGCGGGCACCGAGGCTGCCGCCGACGACGAGCAGGTGGATTGGCCCGGCTGCCTCTGGCGCCGCATATCCGGCATCGGCAAGGCGGGCGACCGTCTCGCGCACGGGATTGCCGGTGACCACCGCCCGCGACACCGCATCACCGGGAACGCGCGCCGTCCCCGTCCACGACAGGGCGAGCGCGCGGCAGGTCTTCGCGAGCAGCCGGTTGGCACGTCCGAGCACCGCATTCTGCTCGTGGAGGCAAAGCGGGACACCGATAGCTGTGGCGGCGAGTCCGGCGGCGAGACTCGGATAGCCGCCAAAGCCGACCAGGGCCGCTGGCGCCTCGTCCTTGAGAATGCGGCGCGCGCGCCGCGTGTTCATGAGGATGCGAACGCTGGCGCCGAGCTTCATCATCGCATTGCCGGTCATGCGGCCGCTTTCGAGGATGTGGGTTCGCACATCCTCGAACAGGCCGGGAACAGCCGCGCCGCGCCGGTCGGTGAGCAGCAGGACCTCATGCCCGCGCTCCCTGAGCTCGCCCGCGAGCACATGGGCCGGCACCATGTGGCCGCCGGTGCCGCCCGCGGCGAGCGCGATCCGGGTGGCGCCGGACGCGTTCATGCCCACCTCCTCGCCGGAAAGCGGAGGTCTCGCCCGGCGCGATGGCCGCGGCTGAGCGCCAGCACCATGCCCATGGTGAGCCCGAGCGCGAGCATCGAGGAGCCGCCATAGGAGATGAAGGGCAGGGTCATGCCCTTTGAGGGCAGGAGCGCCAGATTGACACCGATATTGATCAGGGTCTGCAGCCCGAAGACGGCCAGCAGTCCGGCGGTCGCCAGCACCCGAAAAGGGTCTTCCTCGTCGGCGAGTTGGATCAGGCCGCGAATCACGATGACCGCGAAGATCGCGATAATGGCGAGACAGGCGAGGGCACCAAATTCCTCCCCGGCGACCGCGAAGATATAGTCGGTATGGGCCTCCGGCAGATGCTGCCGCACCGCGCCTTCGCCCGGACCGCGCCCGAAGAGGCCGCCCGAACGAAAGGCCATGATTGCCTGGTCGACCTGCCAGCTGTCGCCGCTCGCGGGGTCGAGAAAGCCGGAGATGCGCTCCGCCACATGCGGCAGCAGAAGATAGGCGGCGACCAACCCGGCGATACCGCTCACCCCGAGGCCGGCGATCCAGATGCCGGGCAGGCCGGCCAGCACGAGCTGCAGGGCGAAGGTGGCGCAGACCAGCACCGTCTGGCCGAAATCGGGCTGCATGAGGAGCAGGATCGCTGCCAGCATGACGAGCAGGGCGGCCGCTTGCCGTCCCGGGATCGCGGGATCCTCGAGCTCCGCCGCCAGGAGCCAGGCCGACACGACCGCGAGCGCCGGTTTGAGGAACTCCGAGGGCTGGATCGACAGCCCGCCGAGATCGAGCCAGCGCGTCGCCCCGTTATAGGCCTCATCGGAGAACAACGTCGCCAAGGTGGCAAGCATGCTGCCGGCGAGCAAAAGCAGCGCGAAACGGCGTACGGCGCGGACGTGCAGAAGGGACA
>RFKS01000053.1 GCA_003694205.1 Alphaproteobacteria bacterium
GGTTCGGCCGCGTCGTCTGGGGCGACCAGATCCTGCTCATCCTCGCCCGGCATCTGCTGCGCGAGTTGCCGGGCGCCACGATCATCGCCGACGTCAAGGCGAGTCAGGTCCTGTTCGACGGCATCGCCGCGGCCGGCGGCACGCCGCTGATGTGGAAGACGGGGCATTCGCTGATCAAGACCAAGATGGCCGAGACCGGCGCGCCGCTCGCCGGCGAGATGAGCGGACATATCTTTTTCCGGCATCGCTTCTATGGCCATGACGACGCACTCTATGCGGCGCTCCGGCTGCTCGAGGCGATCGCCGCCCAGGGCGGCGATCTGGCTGGCTTGCGCAACGGGCTGCCGCGCATCGTCAACACGCCGGAGCTGCGTTTCCCCTGTCCCGAAGAGAGGAAGGTGCCGGTGATCGAGGCGGTGCGCGAGCGGCTCGCCGCCGCCGGGGCCGAGGTCATTGCCGTCGACGGTGTGCGGGTGATCGAGCCCGAAGGCTGGTGGCTGCTCCGCGCATCGAACACGCAGGATGTGCTTGTGGCGCGGGTCGAAGCCGTCGACGCACCGGGCCTCGAGAGACTCAAGGGATCGCTCAGGGAAGCACTGGCCGGCACCGGCATCACGCCGCCGGCGGACCTCTGACCGCCGCCTTGCGCCGGGCCGTTATGCGACCTAGGATGTTCTCGATGCGTTCCCACAATCGGGAGACGATATGAGCGACGCGCTGCTTCTGCTTCTCATCGCGATCGGGGGCCTGGTTGCGGGCCTTGCCATCGGCTGGTTTCTCGGCACGCGCGCGATGGCGCGTCTCGCCGGCGAACGGGCGCGGGCGATCGCGGATCTGACGGCGCGGCTCGAGGCGGCGCGTGACGAGCTCGTCCGCTATCGCGAGGAGGCGGCGGCACAGAAGGCGACGCTCGAGGCCCGCGAGGAGGCGGTCGAGAAGGAGCGCGCGACGCTCGTGGCGCTGCGCGGCGAGCTCGAGGAGAAGTTCAGGGCGCTGGCGAGCGAGACCTTCAAGGCGAGCCAGAAATCCTTTCTCGAGCTCGCGGAAGAAGCCTTCAAGCGCCACAGCGGTGACGCCAAGGCGGATCTCGAGAAGCGCCAGCGGGCGATCGCGCAGCTTCTCGAGCCGATGCAGGACAGCCTCAAGCGCTACGAGGAGAATCTGGCGCGCATCGAAAAGGCCCGCAATGAGGCCTATGGCTCGCTGTCGGCGGAGCTCAGAAACGTGCTCGAGGCACAGGCCGGCGTGCAAAAGGAGACGGCCCGGCTCGTCAATGCACTCCGCGCGCAGCCCAAGACTCGCGGCCGCTGGGGCGAGCACCAGCTCCAGAGGGTGATGGAGCTCGCGGGCATGACCGAGCATGTCGACTATGAGACGCAGCAGGCGTTCTCCGACGATGCCGACAGGCGCCTCGTTCCCGACGCGATCATGCATTTGCCCGGCGGACGGACCGTCGTCATTGACGCCAAGACATCAATGTCGGCCTATTTCGACGCCGTCGAGGCGGTCGACGAGGAAACCCGCGAGGCCTTTCTCGTCAAGCACGCGCGCGAGGTCCGCGCGCATGTCAAGCAGCTCGGCGCCAAGTCCTACTGGCAGGCGCTCGCCGAGACGCCGGACTTCGTCGCCATGTTCATACCGGGCGAGAACTTCTTCGCCGCCGCCATGGAACGCGACCCCGAGCTGTTCGAGGACGCGATCGCGAACCGTGTGCTCATCGTCACGCCGACGACGCTGATCGCGCTTGCCAAGGCCGTCGCATTCGGCTGGCGGCAGGAGGCGATGGCCGAGAATGCGCGCGAGGTGGCGGCGCTCGGCCGCGATCTCTACAAACGCCTTGCCACAATGGGCGAGCATGTGGCGCGCACCGGCAAGGGGCTCGAGGGGGCGGTCCGGGCCTATAACGCGATGATCGGCAGCCTCGAGGCCATGGTCCTGCCGCAGGCGCGACGCTTTCGCGATCTCAAGGTGGAGGGGACGAGCGCCGACATCGAGTCACTCGGCCCTGTTACCCTCGAGCCACGGCGCCTCGCGGCGCGCGAACTCACCGCCTCGGCGGAGCGCGCATCGGACGACAAGGCAGCGGAATAGGCGCGGCGACCGGCGATCCTTGCGGGCTGTCCATGCCGCTCCACAGATTCCCCGCCCCACCTCCGACAGGATGCGGAGCGAAGGGCGTCACGCTCACGCTTGCGGGTCGCTTGCACCCATCTCCGCGCCTGCCTCGATCCGCTCCATGTCTTCATCCGAGAGGCCGAAATGGTGTCCCACCTCATGGATCAGCACATGGCGCACGAGATGATCGAGGGTCTCGTCCGAATCCGCCCAGTAATCGAGGATCGGGCGGCGATAGAGGAAAATCATGTCCGGCGCGGTCGGCACATCGAGGCTGCTCTTCTCCGCGAGGCTCACGCCCTGATAGAGGCCGAGGAGCCCGAAGGGGTCGTCCGCCATGCCGAGATCGCGCAGTGTCTCCTCGTCGGGAAACTCGACGACGCGGAAGACGACACCCGCGAGATGCGACCGCAGGGGATCGGGGATGGTGGCCACGGCCGCCTCGGCCAGCGCCGCGATCTCGTCGGCGCTCGGCGCACGGCGGCCGTGCCAGGGCGAAGGCGGGGCTTGCATCCGGGCCATCGCGGCTTCACCTTCGGGGAGAATGGGAGGCGTGGATCATGGTCGAGAAACTGACAGCCAAGGCGCGCATCGCGGCCCTTAGCGATCTCGCCGGATGGTCGGAGGTGGAGGGACGCGACGCCATTGCGAAAACCTACCGTTTCGGGGACTTCAATGCGGCCTTCGGCTTCATGAGCCGGGTCGCGCTTCTCGCCGAGAAGATGGACCACCATCCGGAATGGTTCAATGTCTATGACCGGGTCGAGGTAACACTCACCACCCACGATGCTGGTGGCCTGAGCGAGCGGGACATCAGGATGGCCCGGGCCATGGACCGCTTCGCGGCCGCCCTTCAGTCCGTGTCCGGCTCCTCCGGCCGCTGATAGCGGCTGACAAGCGGGACCTGGCTGAGTGCGAAGACGAAGGTGAGCGGCAGCACGCCGAAGGTCTTGAAGGCGACCCAGCTGTCGGTCGAGACATGACGCCAAACGATCTCGTTAAGCACCGCGAGGGCGAGGAAGAAGAGCGCCCAGTTGCGCGTCAGCACGTGCCAGCCGCGCTCCTCCATGTCCGGAAAGGCCTGGTCGAACAGGGTCCGGAGAAACAGGCGTCCCGTTCGCATGCCGGCATAGAGGACGATCGCGAAAAAGGCATAGATGACCGTCGGCTTGATCTTGATGAAGGTCGCGTCCTGGAGCCACAGGGTGAGCGAGCCGAACACCAGCACCAGCGCGGTCGAGACCCAGAGCATCGGCGCCACATGCCGCGTGGCGTGCCAGCTATAGGCGATTGCCGCCACCATCGCCGCCATGAAGGCCGCGGTAGCGGCGAAGATGCCGGCCTGCCAGTTGACGAGAAAGAAGAGAAGCAGCGGCCCCAGCTCGATCACGAGCTTCGCAACGCCACCGGCGGGCTTGCCTTTCCGTTCCGCGGTCGGTTTCGCCATCCGTTCAGTGCCCCGAGATGCTGTTGCGCACGACGCCGTACTCGCCGCCCCAGGCATCGGTCATCGCGCTGCGGATGCGCCAGAGCTCGGGGAAGAAGCGGGTTTTGAGCCCATCCTTCAAAAGCTCTACCGAGCGGCCCTTGAGCGATTTCGCCTCCATGCCGATGGTGCGGTGGATGAGCTGGATGTGGTGATAGCGGAACTTCTGGAACAGCTCGTCGAATTCAGCAAGCGCCTCGGCGACCATATAGGCGTCGCCATGATCGTATCCCGAATCGTAAATCGCCTCGACGCTGAGCCCGTCGGGCTTAAGATAATGCGTGACGAAACTTTCCCACAGCGGCTTCGGCATCCTGAGCAGCGTGCGGAAGCCCGGCGACTCCTGTCCCGAGCCGTTGCCGAGCTGGAGCCGGATCTCCTGGTACTCCTTCGGCGACATGGTCTCGAGCAGGCCGAGCTGTTCGGTCATCAGCCTGAGAATGCGGTGCACGCGGCCGAACAGCGTGAGCACCCGGTTGGTGTGGCGCTTGGCGAGATAGTCATCGATATCGAGCAGCGTGTAGGCGAGGAGCTTCATCCACAGCTCCTCGACCTGATGCACGATCTGGAATTGCAGCTCGTCGCGATTGCAGAAGGCGTCATAGTCCTTCTGCGCGCTCAGGATCCGCGGCGTGTTGAGATAGATCTCATAGTCGAGATCGCCGCTGCCCGCCATCAGCTCGTAGAAATGCGCACGATCCATCGATCGCTCCCTTTACCTGCCTTGCGAGGCACCCTGCCCAAGGGCGCCGCTCCGACCATCTCAAGCCTTGGGGCCTTTCGCAGCGGATTGCAAGGGGCTGCCGGCCATCAGCCGGTCCTCGGGATAGCGGGTGAAATCGTAGCCGTATTCGCGAATGAGCGCCGCACGGGCGCGATTGCCTTCCGCCGCACGGGGTTCGATGCCGTAACCGTCCATCAGCCGGTTGTAGAGATTGACGAGTGCGACGACGGCAATCGCGTCCTCGATCGCAGCCTCGCTCCAGCCCGCGGCGCAAAGCTCCGCGACATCGCCATCGACGATGCGGGACGGGGTCTCGGTCAGCTTGCGGCAGAAGGCGAGAAGGGCGCGGAGCGGTGCGTCCACCCGAGCCTTCTCAGGATCCTCCAAGAGGGCACGCAAAAGATCGGGGTCGATGCCGTGCGACTCCGCGAAGGCGACATGGGCGCCGAAACAATAGCGACAGCCATTGAGCCCAGAGACATAGGCGGCGATGAGTTCGCGGGTACCGCGATCGAGCGGCGAGGGGCCGCACATCACCTCATCGGTGAGTCGCGCCAGCGGCGCGAACCGGTCAGGCCGGCGCGCCATCAGTTCGGCCATGGTGGCGCCTGCGGCGAGAAAGGAAAAATGGGGCATCGTGATCGTCCTTTTCCGGATGCCCCGACAGGGCATTCAGCTCAGGTCGATGTCGGGGGCATCCTCCTGCTTCATGCCAATGATGTTGTAGCCGGCATCGACATGGTGGATCTCGCCGGTGACGCCGGCTGCCAGATCGGACAGGAGATAGAGACCGGCGCCGCCGACATCGTCGATGGTCACCGTGCGCCGCAGCGGCGCATTGAGCTCGTTCCATTTGAGGATATAGCGGAAATCGCCGACACCCGCGGCCGCCAGGGTCTTGATCGGCCCCGCCGAGATGGCATTGACGCGCACGCCTTTCGCGCCGAGATCATTGGCCAGATAGCGCACGCTCGCCTCGAGCGCCGCCTTGGCGAGCGCCATCACATTGTAATGCGGCACCACCTTCTCGGCACCATAATAGCTGAGCGTGAGCAGACTGCCGCCCGGCCGCAGCAGCGGTTCGGCGCGTCGCGCCACGGCGGTGAAGGAATAGCAGCTGACGTCCATGGTATGGAGAAAGTTCTCGCGGCTGGTGTCGATATAGCGGCCGCGCAGCTCGTTCTTGTCGGAAAAACCGATGGCATGGACGAGGAAATCGAGGCTGCCCCAACGTTCGGCGATGGTCGCGAAGACAGCGTCGATCGAGGCCGCATCGCTGACATCGCAGGTGAGCAGAAAATCCGATCCCACGCTCTCGGCGAGCGGGCGCACCCGCCTTTCGAGTGCCTCGCCCTGATAGGTGAAAGCCAGCGTCGCCCCTTCCGCGGCCACCCGCCGGGCGATCCCCCAGGCCAGCGAGCGGTCGTTGGCCACGCCCATGATAAGGCCCCGTTTTCCCGCGAGAAGCGACCCCGTGCTTGTCATGTCCGCGATCCTTTTTCTGCCGACAGGGAAGGTGCCGGCATCCTACACATCGCACCCTTAGGGTCAATCGTCGGTGGCGCCGTCGCCGGTGGGCGCCATGCGGCCGCGGCTGCGGCTGTAGCAGGCATTGAGGTGGGCGCCGAGGATGAAGGCTGCGGCGACGAGATAGAGGAAGAGCTCGAGCAGGACGAGGCCTGCGAGGCTGCCATAGATGAGATCGTAACGCGCCGCATATTGCAGATAGAGCGCCATGCCTTTCGCCAGCGCCAGCCAGACGAGCAGGGTAAGAAGCGCGCCCGGCAGATAGTAACGCCGCTGCCCCGGCATGCGCGGCGCAAACAGGCGATAGGCCGCGAGCGGCGTCAGGAACATGAGCAGCGGGGCGAAGACGACGCGGCCAACGAGGCTGAGGTCGTGGACGATCTCGGGCAGGGGCAGCCAGCTTTCGACGAGGCTGATGAGCGGTGGCAGGAAGACGGTCAGCGCGGTGACGAGAATGATGGCGAGGGATCCGACGAGCACGATGACGAGATCGGCAATCGCCCGTCGCCACAGGGGTGCCGCATAATCCCAGCTTCCATAGGCATGGATGACCGTGCGCCGCGCCGCCTCGAGGCCGTTGATCGAGCTGTAGAGCGCGAGCAGGACGGCGCCCGTGAGCACACCCCGGTCGGTGGCCTCGACGAGGCGGCGGATCGCCGGCCCGAGTGCGCCCGAGACCGGCTCGGGCAAGTTGATGAGGAGAAAACCGATCGCCTCGTGCCCCGCTGCCGTCTGCCCGAAAAGACCCGACAGGGAGAGCAGAAAGATGAGGAAGGGAAAGAGCGCGAGCGTGCCGAGGAAGGCAAGATTACCGGCATGCTCGGGCCCCTGATCGACGAAGAAGCGGGCCACCGCCTGCCACAGGAGTGCCGCATGTGCCCGCATCCGTCTCATGGCATGGCGGTCACAGCTTCAGCTTGTCGCGCACGCGGTAGCTGTGCGTTGCCGCCCAGTCCCGGATCGCCGCCTCGAGGTCCGGGTCGGGCTTGTCGGGAAGCACGATGCGGAGCGTGATGTAGAGATCGCCGGCCTGTTTGCCGCGTCGCACGCCCTTGCCCTTGAGGCGCAGCCTCTTGCCGCTCGAGGCGTTCTTCGGGATCGTCAGGGCGACGGTACCATCGACGGTCGGAATGGACACCTTGGCGCCGAGCACCGCCTCGTCGACGGTGATCGGCAGGTCGAGGTGGAGATCATCGCCCTTGCGCGTGAAATAGGGGTGCGGCTCGACCTCGATGGTGACCAGCGCATCGCCCGCCGGCCCGCCGAGAATCCCGGGCTCGCCCTGTCCCGCGAGACGAATCTGCTGGCCGTCGCGGACGCCGGCCGGGATCCTGACGTCGAGAGTCCTGCCATTCGACAGGGTCACGCGGCGGGTCGCGCCTCTGAGCGCATCGGCAAAGCCGATCCTGAGTCGATAGCTGACATCGTGTCCGCGGCGTACGCGCGGCCGGCGGCTGCGGGTGCGGGTGAAGCCGAACAGGTCGGCGAAAAGATCCTCGGCGTCGGTGAATTCGGCACCGCCCGCACCGGGGTGAAAGCCATGGAATTCGTACGACCGGCCACCGGCATGGGCGCCTGCGAAGGGTGCCCGCTCGTTGCCCTGCTCGTCGATCTCGCCGCGATCGTAGCGCTGCCGCTTCTCCTTGTCGCCGAGGATCGAATAGGCGGCGGACACCTCCTTGAAGCGTTCCGCAACCTTGTCGTCGCCCTTGTGCCGGTCGGGATGCAGCTCTTTTGCGAGCTTGCGATAGGCCTTCTTGATGTCGGCCTCGCTCGCATGTCGCGAAACACCCAGAATCGAATAGAGATCCTTCATCCCGGCCCCTCAATTCCTGTTCCGCTGTCCCTGATGCGGGATCAGAGATAGGATAGCCACCGGGGAGGGTAAAGGGCAGAAAAGGATTTGTCCGGCCGGTTGCCGCGGCGATTTCGCGTCTGGAACCGCCGCGCCGACCTCTCTATAGGGGCATGGCAGACGCCCGCAGGTTGACAGGTGAGGTCATGAACATGCCATCCGCAAGCGACCCCTTTGCCCTTTTCGAGTCCTGGTTTGCCGAGGCCGAGGCGCAGGAACCGCGTGACGCGAACGCGATGATCCTGGCCACCGCCGATGCGCGTGGGCGACCCTCGGCGCGTGCCGTCCTGCTCAAGGCCTGGGACGCACGCGGCTTCGTCTTCTACACCAATCTCGACAGCCGCAAGGGACGGGAGCTTGCCGCCAACCCCCAGGCGGCGCTGCTCTTCTACTGGAAGAGCCTGTCGCGCCAGATCCGTATCGAAGGCGAGACATCGCTCGTCGACGATGCCGAGGCCGATGCCTATTTCGCGACCCGCCCGCGCGAGAGCCAGCTCGCCGCCTGGGCCTCGCACCAATCGGAGGTCATGCCCGAGGGGCGGGCGAGCTTCGAGCGCGCGCTGGCCGAGGTGACCGCACGCTTCGAGGGGCGGGAGGTGCCGCGCCCGCCGCGCTGGTCCGGCTACCGGCTGGCGCCCGACTCTTTCGAATTCTGGCGTGAGGAGCCATTCCGCATGCACGACCGACAGGTTTTTGCACGGCAGGCCGACGGCGGCTGGGAGATCCGCTATCTCTATCCCTGAGCCAGCGCCGCGGTCAGCGATGAGCGACTGGCCGCACCATGTGACGGACCGGCGCGGCCGCTATATGCGGGCCGCGGCGGCGGCGTCGGTCGCCCTCGGTCTCACGCTGACGCTCGCCAAAGGGGTCGTGTGGTATCTCACCGGCTCGGTCACCATGCTCGCGTCGCTCGCCGACTCGGTGCTCGATCTGAGCGCCGCCCTCATCACCTTTCTTGGCGTCCGTACCGCACTCATGCCGCCCGATGCCGAGCATCGCTTCGGTCATGGCAAGGCCGAGGGCCTGGCTGCCCTTGCGCAGGGGGCCATCATGCTGGGCTCGGCCGCCTTCCTGCTCCTGCAGTCGGCGGGGCGCATCGTTGCGCCGCGCCCGTTGGAGATGGCCTGGAGCGCCATCGCCGTCTCGCTGCTTGCCATCGGGCTCACATTTGCGCTGCTCGTCTTCCAGCGCTTCGTGATCCGCCGCACCGGTTCGCTCGCCATCCGCGCGGACAGTCTCCACTATGCCGGCGACTTCCTTCTCAATCTCGCGGTGATCGCTGGAATCGCGATTGCCGCCTATGGCGGTATTCCGCGGGCAGACGGGCTGTTCGGCGCCGCGATCGCCGTCTTTATCGCGGTGCAGGCCTGGCGCGTCGGGCGCAGCGCGGTCGACATGCTGATGGACCGGGAACTGTCGGGCGAGGCGCGCGAGACGATTTTTAATATCGCACTCGGCAACCGACAGGTGCGCGGCCTTCATGACCTCAAGACCCGGGGGGCGGGCCTCCGCGACTTTATTCAGCTTCATCTCGAGGTCGACCCGCATCTGAGCCTGAAACAGGCGCATCTTGTCGCGCTCGAGGTGGAGGCGGCCCTGAGCGAGGCCTTTCCCGATGCCGAGATCATCATCTATGTCGACCCGGCCGGCTTCGAGAAGCCCAATCTGACGGTCGGCGAACTTGGTCATCACGAAGCCGGGGCGATCGGGTCTGGCGCCCGGGAGCGCGAGCGGCTATGACGATTCGGTCGAGGCCGCGGGACCATTCGATGATCGTGCTGTTTGGCTTGAAGAACTGCGACCGGTGCCGGGCGGCGCGCCGCTGGCTGGAGGAGCGGGGATATGCCGTCCGATTCGTCGATCTGAGAGTCGCGCCGCCTGACGCGGCATTGCTCGATCGCTGGATCGACGCCGCCGGACTCGAGGCCGTCCTCAACCGGCGCAGCCGCACCTGGGCGGCGCTGGCGCCTGAGGACCGGGAGGTCAGTGACCCCGCCGAGCTGCGCGCGCTCCTGCTCGCGCGGCCGACGCTGATCAAACGCCCGGTCATCGATCTCGGTCGCCGGATCGTCGTCGGGTTTTCGCCGGCGATAGAGGCGGAGCTCGAACGGGTTCTGGAGAGGCAGACGTGATTCGCATCGCATTCCTGCAGATCGACGCCTTCGCCGAGGCCCCCTTCGAGGGCAATCCGGCTGCCGTCTGCCCGCTCGACGACTGGTTGCCCGACGATGTCCTGCAGGCCATCGCGGCCGAGAACAATTTGTCGGAGACGGCATTCTTCGTCCCCTCCGACAATGACGATGTCGACTTCGACCTGCGTTGGTTCACGCCCGCGGTCGAGGTCGATCTCTGCGGCCACGCGACGCTCGCCGCGGGCCATGCGATCCTCAGCAATCTGCGCGGACGGGGAGAGGCGGTGCGCTTTGCCACGCAATCGGGCGAGCTCGTCGTTACCCGCGACGGCGACCGGCTGTCGCTCGACTTCCCGCTTCGCACGCCGGGGCCCTGCGCACCGCCCAGGGGTCTGGCCGAGGCCATGGGCCGGCCACCGGCCGAGATTCTTGGCGGCGGCCGGGATTACCTGCTGGTCTACGAGGACGAGACCGCGATCCGCGCGCTCGAGCCCGATTTCGCCGCCCTTCGCGCATTTGGGCTGCACGGCTTCATCGCCACCGCGCCGGGCCGCGATGTGGACTTCGTTTCGCGCTGTTTCTTCCCCGCCTATGGCATTCCCGAGGACCCCGTCACCGGCTCGGCACACTGCGTTTCCGCTCCCTATTGGGCCCGTCGTCTGGACAAGGACACGCTTGAGGCCGTACAGCTCTCCGCGCGGGGCGGTCGGCTCTGGCTTCGGGTCGACGACGACCGCGTCCACATTGCCGGCCACTGCATCGAGGTGATTGCCGGCGAGATGCTTGTGCCCGAGACGCTATGAGGCGCCGCGCGGCGGTTCCGAGGGAGTTGCAGACAGAAATGCCGATCATCGAGGTGGAGGCGCTGGAAAAGACCTATCCGGGGCCGGTGAAGGCGGTCTGCGGCCTGTCCTTCGCGGTGGAGGAGGGCGAGGTTTTCGCGCTTCTCGGCCCCAATGGCGCCGGCAAGTCATCGACGGTCCGCATGCTCGCGACACTGGCGCGACCGACCGCGGGTCGTGCCATGGTGGCCGGCCATGACACGGTGCGCGAGCCGGCCGCGGTGCGTCGCGAGATTGGCTATGTGGCGCAATCCTCGACTGTCGACGAGCAACTGACGGGGGTTGAGAATCTGCGCCTTCAGGGGCGGCTGTTCGGATTGCGCGGCGAGGCGCTCCGGCAGCGGGCCGACGAC
>RFKS01000054.1 GCA_003694205.1 Alphaproteobacteria bacterium
GGGCTCGCCCGCATAGAGGACGCCGGCATCGAGGTGACCCACGGCGTCTGCGAGGCCGAGGCGCAAGGGCTCAACCGCGGCTTTTTTCTCACCATTCTGGAGAAGAGGCCACTCGTTGCGCTCAAGCTGGCCATGACGCTGGACGGCCGGATCGCGAGCCGCACCGGCTCGAGCCGCTGGATCACCGGCGCAGCGGCGCGGCGCCACGGCCACCTGCTGCGGGCGCGTCACGATGCCATTCTCGTCGGCCGTGGTACCGTCGTTGCGGACGACCCCGACCTGCGCTGCCGCCTGCCCGGGCTCGAGGACCGCTCGCCGGTGCGTGTCGTCCTCTCGCGCGGGGCGCCGATTCCCGAGGGTGCGCGCATCCTCGAGCATCTCGACCTCGCCCCCGTCCTCGTCATGACGCCCGAATCGGTCGCGGGAGGGGAGCCGCAAGAGGACGGCTGGTTGCATCCGCGGGCGGTGCTCGAGGCGCTGGCGCTGCGCGGCGTGACGCGGCTTCTCGTCGAGGGCGGGGCGACGACGGCGGCGCAGTTCCTGCGTGCCGGGCTCGTCGACCGGCTCTATCTCTATCGCGCACCGGCGCTGATCGGCGGTGACGGGCTCGCCGCCGTCGCGCCGCTCGGGGTTGTGGATGTGGCGTGCGATATGTTGCGATTCCGTCAGGTGGCGACGCGCGCCCTTGGCAGCGACCGCCTCGAGGTCTATGAACCCGCCGGGAATGCGTGAGGATCCCGCGAGATGTTTACCGGAATCATAACCGATGTCGGCCGGGTCCGCGCCGTGCGCAGGCTGGCGGACACGCGGATCGAGGTCGAGACGGCCATCGACACCTCGACTCTTCCGCTCGGGGCGTCGGTCGCCATGAGCGGCGTCTGTTTCACCGTCGTCGACAAGGGCGCCGGCTGGTTCGCCGTCGACGCGAGCCACGAGACCCTGTCCTGCACCACGCTCGGCACCTGGGTGGAAGGCACGCGCGTCAATCTCGAGCGCGCGCTGCGTGTCGGTGACGAGCTCGGTGGCCATATCGTCACCGGCCATGTCGATGGTGTCGGCGAATTGCGCGACGTGCGCGAGGATGCCGGCTCGCGGCGGATGACGATCGCGCTGCCCGATGCACTCGCCCCCTATGTCGCGCGCAAGGGCAGCATCGCCGTGGACGGGGTCTCGCTCACCGTGAACGCGGTCGGCGATCCGCCGGATGCCTGTTTCGAAGTCAATGTGATACCGCACACGCTCGCCCACACCACCCTTGCCGGCCTGCGGCCCGGCGATCGGGTCAATCTGGAAATCGACATTCTCGCGCGCTATCTCGATCGTCTGCAGGCACGCATGACGGAGCGCAGCTGATGCCGGAAGGGCTGACCAAGAGCTTTCTCTCGTCGATCGAGGAGGTGATCGAGGACGCGCGCAACGGGCGCATGTTCATCCTCATCGACGACGAGCAGCGCGAGAACGAGGGCGACCTCGTGATCCCGGCGCAGATGGCGACGCCGGAGGCGATCAATTTCATGGCCAAGCACGGGCGCGGCCTCATCTGCCTGTCGCTCACCCGCGCGCGGATCGAGGCGCTCGGCCTGCCGCTGATGAGCCAGGAGAACCTGACCCGCCACCAGACCGCCTTCACCGTCTCCATCGAGGCGCGCGAGGGCGTGACCACCGGCATCTCGGCCGCCGATCGGGCGCGCACGATCCAGGTCGCCATCGATGCCTCGAAGGGGCGCGAGCACCTGGCCACACCAGGCCACGTCTTTCCGCTGGTGGCGCGTGACGGCGGCGTGCTGGTGCGCGCCGGTCACACCGAGGCCTCGGTCGACATCGCCCGGCTCGCCGGTCTCAATCCGTCGGCCGTCATCTGCGAGATCATGAACGACGACGGGACGATGGCCCGCAAGCCGGACCTGATGGCCTTCGCCCAGCGGCACGGCCTCAAGGTGGCGACCATCCGCGATCTCATCTCCTATCGCCTGCGCCATGACAGCCTCGTCGAGTGCGTGCTCGAGGACCGTGTGCGGAGCCTCTTCGGCGGCGAATGGACCCTGAAGGCCTATGTCAACAAGGCGGAGTACGCGGAACATATCGCCCTCGTCAAAGGCGACGTCGCCGGCGACGAGCCGGTACTCGTCCGCATGCACGCGCTCAACCTTTTCGAGGACATCATCGCCGAGGCGAATGGCCGCGCGGGACAGCTTCATCACGCCATGCAGATGATCGGCGAGGCGGGGCGCGGTGTTGTCGTCGTCATCCGGGATGCGCGCCCAGACCGGCTGACGGAGCTCATGCGGGCCCGCCGCGAGCCACCGCGGCCGAAGCAGGAAGCCGCCGCACAGGCGCTCAGGGACTATGGCATCGGTGCCCAGATCCTGCTCGATCTCGGCGTCCGCCACATCATTCTCTTGTCGAACACGAAGCACAATATCGTCGGCCTTGAGGGTTACGGGCTCGATATCGTAGAACAGCGCACCATTCCCACCGACGGCTGACGGGAGCCATGTCCGAGACATCGCCCATTCTGATCGTGGAGGCGCGCTTCTACGAGGACATCGCGGACGAGCTCGTCGCCGGTGCGTCAGAGGCGCTTGCCGCGCAGGGGTACCAGCCGATCGATCGCATCGCCGTCCCCGGCGCCTTCGAGATCCCGGCCGCCATCGCCATCGCGGCGCAAGCGGCCCGGTCCGGCGGTGGCCCGGACTATGCCGGTTATGTCGCGCTCGGCTGCGTCATCCGTGGCGAGACCACGCATTACGATTATGTGTGCAGCGAGAGTGCACGCGGTCTCATGGATCTCGCGGTGCGCGATCGCCTGGCCATCGGCTATGGCATCCTCACCGTCGAGAACCGCGCCCAGGCCTGGGCGCGCGCCGATCGCAGACAGGGCAACAAGGGCGCCGCCGCCGCGGCCGCATGCTGCGACATGATCCGGCTCAGGGCCCGCTTCGGGATCGGCCGATGACGGAAGCGCGCAAGGAACGCAACGGCGCCATGCCACGCTCGGCGGCGCGCCTCGGCGCGGTACAGGCGCTCTATCAGCTCGACCTCGATCCCGACGCCGATGCCGATTCGGTGGTCGCCGAATTCGAGGCGCACCGGCTCGGCCGCGAAATCGAGGGAGCGCTTTATGCGCGGGCCGACCGGGCGCTTTTTGCCGACATCGTGCGCGGCGTCGCGGCCCGGGGCGCGGAAATCGATCGCCTGCTCGGTTCGGTACTTGCCGAGGGCTGGCCGCTCGAGCGCCTGGAATCGGTTCTGCGCGCGATCCTGCGCGCCGGAACCTATGAGCTTTTAGCCCGGCCGGACATTCCGACGGCGGTCATCATCAACGAATATGTCGATGTCGCACATGCCTTCTTTGACGATGCGGAACCCGGCTTCGCGAACGGGGTTCTCGATCGGCTGGCGAAGGAGATCCGCGCCTAGGTGAGGGAATTCGAACTCATCCGCTCGATCCTCGCCCCGCTCTCAGAAGCGGGCCCGCCGGCCCTCGGCCTCGCCGACGATGCCGCAATTCTGACGCCGCCGCCGGGTTGCGAGCTCGTGCTCAGCAAGGATCTGATGGTGGCTGGCGTCCATTTCTTTCCCGACGACGCACCGGATCTCGTGGCGCGCAAGCTGTTGCGGGTCAATCTCTCCGATCTCGCCGCGATGGGGGCGGCGCCGCTCGGCTATCTCCTCGGCCTCGCCTTTCCCGCCGCCATCGACGAGGGCTATGCGCGGCGTTTCGCCCACGGCCTCGCGCGCGACCAGCAGGAATTCGGCTGCCGGCTTCTTGGTGGCGATACGGTGGCAGGCGCGGAACGGCTCGTGCTCTCGCTGACCATCCTCGGTCAGGTGCCGGCCGGTACCGCCCTGACGCGGGCCGGGGCACGGCCCGGCGACCGCATCTTCGTCAGCGGCAGCGTCGGCGATGCAGCCCTCGCACTCCGTGCCCTGCGTGGTGGCGGGGAGGCCGATCCCGCGCTCGTCGAC
>RFKS01000055.1 GCA_003694205.1 Alphaproteobacteria bacterium
TCGTCGAGGAGGGCGCATTGCGCGAGGTGGCGGTGCTGGTCTACCGCGAGAGCCGGGGTGGCGAGATCCGCTATCCCTATTTCCGCGATCAGTTCGTCGGTGCTCGCCTCGGCGACGACCTTGCCCTTGATGCCGACATCGACGGCATTTCCGGCGCCACGCTTTCGGTGCATGCGATGCAGCGCATGGCCCGGCTTGCCCTCTATCTCGATGGCGTCGCCAGGGGGGAGACGGCACGGTGAACGGGCGGGCGGCAGGCAACGGCAATGGCCGCAACAACGGGAACGGTCGCAACGGCCTGTCGCGCCTCCTGCGGCGCTGGCATCGCCGCGTCGGACTTGCGGCCGCGCTTTTCGTTCTGCTTCTCGCGGTGACCGGCATCCTGCTCTCGCACGCCGAAGCATTCAGGCTCAGCCAGGTCCGGATCACGACGCCGGTCGTCACGCGCCTCTATGCCGAGCCAATGCGACAGGCACCGCTCGCCGGCCGGGCGGGGGAGCACTGGGTGGTGTGGATCGACGGCCGCATCTTTCTGGACGGCGTTGCTACCGATGCACGGCTCGACGGGCTCGTCGGTACCGTGGCCGGCGCGGGCTTCATTGCCGCCGCCGGCACCAAGGCCCTTCTCCTTCTGATGCCTGACGGGGAGGTCGTCGATCGCATCGATACAGCGAGCCTGCCCGGGCGGATCGAGCGCATCGGGCGCGGCGCCAGTGGTGCGATCGTGCTTGCTACCGCGGATGGCATTTTTGCCACCCGCGATGGCCTCGACTTCACGCCAATGGACGACCCAGGCGATGTCCGCTGGAGTGCCCCCCTTGCGTCCGTGCCATCTGACGCTCTCGCACCGGCCCTTGCCGCCTATCGCGGCGACGGCGTGACATTGCATCGCATCGTCGCCGACCTGCACAGCGGCCGCTTCATGGGACCCATTGGTCCCTATGTCATGGACGCCGCAGCGCTCGGCCTCATCCTGCTCGCCGGTTCGGGCTTCATCCTCTGGCGTCGCCGGCGCTGAGACGCACGAGGCGGCCTTCCGGCGAGAGAAGGATGGCGCGCGTGCCGTGAAATTGCGCAAGGATCGCCCGGGCACGGTCGGCCGGTGCAGCGGCGATCGCGGTCGAAAGCGCGTCGGCGAGCGTTGCCGTGGGGGCGAGGACGCTGACACTGCGCCAGGCCCGGCCACTGCGCCCCGTCTTCGGATCGAAGATGTGATGGTGCCGCATCGCCGCATCGAATGGCGCGCCGGCTCCGGCAGAGGTGGCGAGCGCCCGTCCCGACCCCAGGCGGACGCGCTCGATGAGCTGCCAGGGTGCTTGCGGATCGGCGATGCCGATGCGCCAGCCATCGCCGTCGGGCCGAGACCCGAGCGCGCGAAACTCGCCAAGATCGATGAGCACATGACGAAGCCCCGCCGCAGCAAATCGGGCATGAGCACGATCGGTGATGAAGCCTTGCGCAATTCCGTTGAGCGTCAACCCCATGCCCGGTTCGTCAAAATGCAGCGCCGTCTCCGCGATCGTTACCTTGTCCATGCCGAGACGCTCGATCACCGCATCAATGGCGGCGCGCGGCGGCCCCGCCGGGTCGGCGCCGGGGCTGCTGAAATGGCGCGTATACAGTTCCCACAGGGGCTGCACCGTCGGGTCGAAGGCCCCGTCCGTGCGGGCATGGATATCGCGGCACTGCCCGAGAAGCCGGTGCAGGTCCGGTGGCACCGGTTCGAGCCGTCCATGACGATTGAGGCGGGAGAGTGCCGAGTCGTCACGGTGAAGACTGAAGATCGCCTCGAGCCGCCGGACGTCCGCGATCACCGCAGCGACCGCCTGTTCGGCATGATCGCGGTCGGCGTGGTGGGCCCGGATCTCCGCCTCGGCACCGAGAACCCGCCCCCGCCAGAGAACCGCAGGACCGGCGGCCGCCGCCGCGGAACCCCGGAGGCCAGCAAGTTTCGCAAGGCCCCCGACCCCCGCCGCTGCCATCATGCGCAGCAGGCGCCGCCGGGAAGGCGAGGATACATTTGATCGGCCTGTGTCCGTGCGGAGATCCATCGTCTCGCCATCCCCTTGTGCAGAGATAAGATCATTTTTGAGAATGCGTCGCACTCGTATGTCTAGTTCGGGCGTGACCCGAAGACAAGCCCTGACGGGGGCAGGTTGCCCAACGATGGAAGCATTGCATTCTCCCGGCGAAGGCTTAGCATGGTCTTGCGCGTAAAAGCGGCAAGACCGCCGCGACGGCGCGTCATTCGGGGACATCGCGACAAAGGATACAAGATGATGAAGATCAGGAATCTTCTTCTCGCAGCCACCTGCGCGGGGTTGCTTGCGGCATGCGGGGACAATTCGGGAGGTGGCGAGGCGACGCAGGAAACGACTGCGGCGAAAGCGGAACTCGGGCAGTGGGGCGTCGATCTGTCGGCGCGCGACGAGAGCGTCAAGCCCGGCGACGATTTCTTCCGCTATGCCAACGGTACCTGGCTCAAGACCTACAAGCTCAAGCCCGATCAGGCGCGCTACGGCTCCTTCCTCGTGCTGCGCGACCGGTCCGAGGAGCGGGTGAAGGCGATCATCGAGGATCTGGCGAAAGAGGAGGCGGCGCCGGGCTCGATCGAGCAGATGATCGGCGACTATTTCGCGAGCTATATGGACACCGAACGGCTGAACGCGCTGGGCATCGAGCCCCTGAAGCCCGATCTCGAACGTATCGCGGCGATCGCCTCGAAGGACGATCTGATCAAGGCCTTCGCACGGACCGATATCGACGGTACCACGGCGCCGATCGGCGGCGGCATGTCGATCGACCGCAAGGATCCGGACCATTATCTCTTTTCGATCGGCCAGTCCGGCCTCGGGCTTCCGGACCGCGACTATTATCTCGAGGACAGTGAGCGCTTCCAGAAGATCCGGGAGGCGTACAAGGCGCACATCGCCCGCATGCTCGGCTTCACCGGCATGGATGAAGCGGCGGCAGGTGCGGCCGCCGAGCGCATCCTCGCGCTCGAGACCGAGATCGCCAGGGCCCACTGGCCGCGCGCCGAGTTGCGCAATCGCGACAAGACCTACAATGTCTATACGCTCGATGCGCTCGAAGAGAATTTCCCCGGACTCGACTGGCGCACGCTCTTTGCCGCCGGCGATCTCGATCTGGCGAAGCTCGACAAGGTGAACGTCTCGACGCCGAGCGCGATCGAGGGACTGATCAAGGTCATCAACGACACCGCGCTCGACGACTGGAAGGCCTATCTCACCTTCCATCTCATCCGCGGCAATGCGTCGCTGCTCTCGGAAGAGATCGACAAGGCCAATTTCGACTTCTTCGGGCGCACCCTCAATGGTCAGCCCGAGCAGCGCGACCGCTGGAAGCGCGGGGTCGGGCTCGTGGGCAGCCGCAACGGTCTTGGCGAGGCCATTGGCCAGATCTATGTCGCACGCTATTTCCCGCCCGAATCGAAGGCCAAGATGGTTCAGCTCGTAGAGAATCTGCGTGCCGCCTACGCCGATCGCATCAAGAACCTCGACTGGATGGGCGAGGAAACCAAGAAGGAGGCGCTGGCCAAGCTCGCCGCCTTCCGTCCCAAGATCGGCTATCCCGACAAGTGGCGTTCCTATGAGGGGCTCGAGATCCGCCGCGACGATCTCTTCGGCAATGCCCATCGTGTCCGCGCCTTCTTCCACAAGGACGAGGTCGAGCGGCTGGGCAAGCCGACGGACCGTGACGAGTGGTTCATGACGCCGCAGACGGTCAACGCCTATTACAATCCGCAGTTCAACGAGATCGTCTTCCCGGCCGCGATCCTGCAACCGCCCTTCTTCGATCCGAACGCCGACATGGCGGTGAACTATGGCGGTATCGGTGGCGTCATCGGCCACGAGATGGGCCACGGCTTCGACGATCAGGGCTCGAAATCCGATGCGCACGGTATCCAGCGCAACTGGTGGACACCGGAGGACCGCGCTCGTTTCGAGGAGCGCACCAAGGCGCTCGTCGCCCAGTACAACGAGTTCGAGCCGATCGAGGGCCAGCATGTGAACGGCCAGTTGACGCTGGGCGAGAATATCGGTGATCTCGGCGGGCTCTCGATCGCCTATCATGCCTACAAGATCGCGCTCGGCGGAAAGGAGCCGCCGGTGCTCGATGGCTTTACCGGCGATCAGCGCTTTTTCCTCGGCTGGGCCCAGGTGTGGAAGTCGAAGCAGCGCGAGAACCTGCTGCTTCGTCGCCTCAAGTCGGACCCGCATTCACCGGCCGAATTCCGCGTCAACGGCGTCGTGCGCAATGTCGATCCCTGGTATGACGCCTTCGGCATCCAGCCCGACAACAGGCTCTATCTGGCGCCCGAGGAACGGGTCCGCATCTGGAACTGAGCACCGCTCAATCGGCTTGGGGCGGGGGCGACAACGGTCGTCCCCGCCTTTTTCCTGCCCGCTCTCCATCGGCGCTTCGAGACGGCGCGTGCCGCGCCGCCTCAGCGCGAACGGAAATTGCCAAAGTCCGTTCGTCCTGAGCCTGTCAAAGGATAAACGGCCCCACACGGCCCTTCGAGACGGCCCTTGCGGGCCTCCTCAGGGCGAACGGAGGGAGGAAGTCCCGTTCGTCCTGAGCCTGTCGAAGGATGAACGGGCCGGATCGCTGGGCGCACCCCGGAATGCGGGGTCTCAGAGGGCTGCCTTGGCGCGGCGGAACGCGGCGTCGAACATCTCGGGCGTCAGGCGCCCCGTGTTCACGTTGTAGCGCGAGCAGTGGTAGCTGTCGACGAGCACCAGCCCGTCAAGATCGTGCGTCGCCGCATGTGCGAAGGGGTAGTCCTTCTGGCGCGCACCCAAGGCCGCGAGCACACTCTGATGTGCGATGCGACCGAGAAGAAAGATGACGCGCAGGCGCGGCAGCGCCGCGATGCGGCCGAGCAGAAAGCGCCGGCAGGTGCGGGTCTCGGGGCCCGTCGGCTTGTTCTGGGGCGGCACGCAGCGCACGGCATTGGTCACCATCGCGCGCCTGAGCTCGAGCCCGTCATCGGGATCGGCCCGGAATTCCCCGCGGGCGAAGCCGTGACGAATCAGTGTCGGATAGAGAAGGTTTCCGGCATAGTCGCCGGTAAAGGGCCGTCCGGTCCGATTCGCGCCCTTGAGCCCGGGTGCGAGCCCGACGACGAGAAGTTCTGCCGCAGGGTCGCCGAAGCTGTCGACCGGCCCGTTGTGAAACGCCGGAAACCTGGCGCGGTTCTCGTTCCGGAAGGCGACCAGCCGCGGGCACAGCGCGCAATCCGGCGGTGGCTCCGCCGCTGCGGTGCCGTTCATGAGAGGCGCGTCTTGTGGGCGATCCGGCACGCCGTCTCAGGCCGGCTCGTCTTCGTAGTCGTCTTCGTCGTCCTCGAAACCGTCCTCGTCCTCCTCGACCACCGGCCGCGCGCGACGCGCCCGGGCGAAGAGATCCCTGAGATCGTCGAGATCGACGAAGTGATCCGCCTGCCGGCGCAGCTCGTCGGCGACCATCGAGGGCTGCGTGCTGTTCGAGGAGATGACGGTCACCCGCACCCCCATCTGCTGCACCGCCTCGATCAGGCGCCGGAAACTGCCGTCGCCGGAAAAGAGCACGACATGATCGAGCTTCGGCGCCAGCGCCAGCATGTCGACCGCCAGCTCGACATCCATGTTGCCCTTGACCTTGCGCCGTCCGCCGTCGTCGGTGAACTCCTTGAGCGGCTTGGTCACCAGCGTGAAGCCGTTATAGTCGAGCCAGTCGACGAGCGGCCGGAGCGGAGAGTATTCCTGATCGTCCGCGATGGCGGTGTAGTAGAGGATGCGGATGAGCCGCGCATGTTCGCTGAAATAGGTCTTGAGCCGCTTGTAGTCGATATCCATCTCGAGCGCCCGCGCGGTCGCATAAAGATTGGCGCCGTCGATGAAAATCGCAATTCGTTCATTGGGATAGAAA
>RFKS01000056.1 GCA_003694205.1 Alphaproteobacteria bacterium
GAGAGATAGAGCGTCCACATATTGGCGAGAATGTGCAGCCAGCCGCCGTGCAGGAACATGTTGCTGAGAAAGGGCAGATAATCCGGCTCGCCGCCAGGCTGCGCATAGCGCGCGGGAATGAGCGCGAACTCGTGGATGAAGGCCGCCTGCGCCGGCGGCGGGAGCGAGATCTGGAACAAAAAGACGAGGACATTCACCCCGATAAGCAACCAGGTGACGAACGGCGGATAGCGATAGGGCACGGCGGTCGCGATCGGAAACATGGGTGCATGATGGCGGGATCGCCGCGTGATCACAAGGCCGCGGTCTCAGCGGCGCTCCTTGACGATCCGCTCGAAGAGCTGCATTTGCCCGCGGCTCGTCTCGTCCCAGGAAAACGCCTCGGCATAGGCCCGCACCGCCGCTCGCGACGCACCACGGTCAAGCACGCGCCGCGCCGCCGCCGCCAGCGCCGCGCCCGTCCGCTCGGCGACGATCTCGCCCGCGACCGCCTCACGCACGACCTCGGGCGAACCATTGACCGCGGTGGCCACCACTGGTGTGCCGCAGGCGAGTGCCTCGAGAAGCACATTGGGCCAGCCCTCGCGGGACGAGGCGAGAACCAGGAGATCGGCGGCGCTGTAAACGGTCCTGAGTTCGTCGTGCGGCACGCCACCGAGAAAATGCACGCGCTCGCCAACCCCCAGCGCCGCGGCGTGGGCGCGCAGCCGCGCCTCCTCCTCCCCCTTGCCGGCGATGAGGAGCGAACCCTTGCCGAGCCGGGCCAGGGCGTCGATGACAAGATGGTGGGCCTTGCGCGCGATCAGAAGCCCCACCGAGGCAAGAACGGGCGGCTCAAGCCGCAGACGGTCGCGCAACGCCGCAGCGCCCTCTGCGTCATGGTGAAAGGTCTCAAGATCCACCCCGTTGCGCAGAACCGTCACCCGCTCGCGCGGGATGCCGAGCGCGGCGAGATCGTCCGCCAGCGCCGCGCAGACCGTGATCAGCCCCGACGCGCGCGCCGCGGCCCGGCGGATGAGCGCCCGCGGCACAGGGTAGCGGGGAATGAGATTGAGATCGGTACCACGCCCGGTGACGACGAAGGGAAGGTCGAATTCGCGCGCAAGCATCGCCGCCGCGACTCCATCGGGATAGAAATAATGGGCATCGAGGAGATCGAAGCGTTCGCCCTCGGCATGCATGCGCCGGAGGGCCCGGCGCGCGGCGGCGTAAAGCAGGAACGGCGCGACATTCATGCCGATCTTCGGAATCACCACATAGCGTGGATGGTCGATGCGGATGCCGTGCCGCTCCTCGCTACGCGGCACACCGCGGTAGGCGCGATAGCGCGCGAGCCGCCCGACCAGCGGCGGCGCCCAAGGCAGCGGTGCCAGCACCCGCGCCTCATAGCCGCTCATCGCAAGCAGATGCCGGAGCCGGTTCTCGACGAAGATGCCGTGATAGGGCTGCCGGGCATTGGGGAAAAGCTGGCTGAAAAGCAGGATCCTCATGCGGCAACCGCCTCCTCATAGAGCTGCCGGTAGGCGTCCACCATGCGCGCCATCGGATAGCTGACCACGACATGATCCCGGTTGGCGCGGCCCAGTGCCCGGCGCTGCGCGCCATCCCCACACAGTTGCGCCAGAGCCGCGCGGAACCCCTCCTCGTCGCCCTGTGCGCGCACGAATTGCCGTTGCGCGGGCGGCAGAATGTGGGCGACGTCGCCGGCATCGAAGGCGACAACCGGCAGCGCCATGGCCATCGCCTGCAGGAGCGCGTTCGGCATCTGCTCGGTTTCCGAGCTGAGCGCGAAAATGTCAGCCTCGGCCAGCGCCGGGCGAATGTCGGATACATTGCCGGCGAACCGGACCCGGGCGGCGATACCGAGATCTCCCGCCTGCCGCTCGAGCGCGGCACGCTCGGCCCCCTCGCCGAGGACGCTGAGACGGCAGCGGCCGGCGGCAAGAAGGGGCGCCGCGGTTGCGAGCAGCCTGTCGAGTCGCTTCTCGCGCCGCAAGGGGGCGACGGCGACAATATGCATCGGCGCACCAGGCTCCCGATTCCGCTCCCCGGGCGGGGCGAAATGGTCCGTATCGACGCCATTGGGGATGAGGCGAATGCGCTTCGCCGCGATCCAGTGCGACGCCTGTGCGATGCGCCGCAAGGTGCGCGACGGGACGACGAGCGCATGCGCCGCTCCGAGCGACAGGCGGCGCATCAGGCTGCGCCGGCGCAGTGGCCGCCGCGCCTCCTCGGGACCGAAGCCGCTCTCGAAATGGAGATGCGGCCGCCGCGCGACGAGAAGGCGGTTGGCGAGCGCCCATTCGATGGCACCCCAGTTGTAGGTGCACAGAAGATCGATCGCCTCCGATTCGAACAGCCGCCGCAAGGCGTTGCGGGTAGCGCGCAGCCCGCCCTTGGCGCCCGCGGGCGGTTCGACGCGACGGACATCGAGGCCCTCGGCGACGCGGGACAGCGCTTCGTGGCGACCGTCGAGGCTGAGCGCCCGATGCACAAAGCCGGCGCCGAGCCGGCGTGCGACGTCGAGGATGCGGAGCTGCACGCCACCGACGCCCCAGCTCGGCATGACGTGCAGGATGACGATCGGCGTATGGCTTTCCATGCCCCTGTCCGTGCCGGCGTTACCTGGCCCCTTCGGGCCACAGCACCACACGCACGGTCTGCAGGGCAATACCGAGATCGAGCACGATCCGGAAATGCTTGATGTAAAAGAGATCGTAACGCAGCTTCTGCTTCGCGTCCTCGATCGAGGCGCCATAGGGATAGTTGAGCTGTGCCCAGCCGGTGATGCCGGGCCGCACTGCATGCCGCTCGCGATAAAAGGGGATGTGCTCGGCCAGCATGTCGACAAAATAGGGCCGCTCGGGCCGCGGGCCGACGAAGCTCATGTCGCCCAGAAGAACATTGATCACCTGCGGGATCTCGTCGATGCGTGTCTTGCGGATGAAGGCGCCGACACGGGTCACGCGCGGGTCCTTTTCCTGCGCCCACTGCGGCGCTTCGGCGGCCTCCGCATCAGATCGCATCGAGCGGAACTTGATGAGGACGAAGGTTTTGCCGCCCTTGCCGACACGCTCCTGGCGGAAAAAGACGGGACCGGGACTCTCCAGGCGAATGGCGAGCGCGGTGACGAGCAGCAGGGGCAGCGTGAAAACGAGCAGGGCCAAGGCAAGCGTGATGTCGAAAGCACGCTTGAGCATCTGGTCGAGCCGGCCGGAGCGGAAGCCATGCGGGTCGAAGAACCAGCTCGGCCGCAGGGCATCGAGGTCGACCCGTCCCTCCGCCATTTCGCAAAAATACTGATAGTCGGTGATCTCGACCCCGCTGAGGCGGGCGCTGATGAGCGGGGCGAGCGGTGTCTGACCCCGCCGTTCCTCCAGCGCGAGCACGATCTCGTTGATCTGGTGCTCGCGTGCAAATGCCGCAAGATCGTCGGGCATGGGGCGGATGCGCTCCGTGTCGACCAGCGGCTTGCGCTTTTCGATATCGATGAATGCCACGACCGTAAAGCGGCTCCAGCGATCATTGCGTTCCAGTCCCTGGATGCGTTTCGCCTGCTTGCCCGTCCCGAGAACGAGGACGCGTGACTTGAGCTGGGCAAGGCCGGTGAGACGAAGGAAGATGAGGCGGATGGCAAAGACGAGAGGCAGGGCAAGCAGAAGTGCGAGCGTCAGCACGCGCGCGGGGAGCCGCAGCTCGCCGACGAGATAAACGAGAAAGGCATAGAAGGCATAGGCAAGGAAAAAGGCGACGAGAACGCGGACGAAAAGCTCACCGAGACCGGTCAATGCCCTCCAGCTATACAACCCGAGCGAGAACATCGTCGATGCGATAAGGGCACAGACAAGCCCCACCCGCAGCGCCAGCGCAGGGTATCCGAGACCGCCCCGTCCGGCCTCGAGGATCGACCAAGCCGCGATCACCGCAATCGCGAATGCAAGGCATTCGACAATCGCGAGAATCGCCAGCGGACGCGTGTATCGCGAGCTCGTCATTCGTCTCCGCGTGCGGCATCCCGATTTTTGCCCGTGAATACTGGGAAATCTTGGTTAATTTTTTGCGAGGAAAATCGGGATGCTGTGTTTCCTCTCCTGACAGCGACTCCAATGCCTTATGGCTGCCACAAAAGCAACCGCCATGCCCGGCTCGGAAACATGCAATCGATCTCTCAGGCGTCGACCGGTGCCACAGTGGCTCGCTGCTGCATGCCACCATGCACATCCTCGAGAAATCCGGCGAACATGAGAAGCGCCCACAGCGGTGCGCTGAAGTCCCGAACACCCGAACGGTGCTGTTCGACCATGCGTTGCAGAACGCCGACGTCGAATACACCGCAATCCGGGAGTGCGCCGTTTGCGACGGTGCGTTCCAGCCGGTCCCCGAGGGGGCCCCGCAGCCAGGTGGCAAGCGGAATGGCAAATCCCATCTTGTCGCGATAGAGAACGTCGTGCGGCAGCAGAGGTTCCATCGCCTTTTTCAAGACAAACTTTCCTTCCCGTCCGCGCAGCTTGAGTGCCGGGGGGATTCCGCCGGCCCATTCAACGAGATGATGGTCGAGAATGGGCACCCGGACCTCGAGGGAATGTGCCATGCTGGCACGGTCGACCTTGGTCAGGATGTCACCAGGCAGATAGGTCTTGAAATCGAGATACTGGATTTGTGACAGCGAGTCCGATGCCGGTGCCGCGGCGATGATCTCGCGAAACAGTTCGGAGGTGCGATAGCCCTGCAGTTGGCGACGAAAGTCGGGGCTGTAGAGCGCAGTCCGCAGCGCGTCGGGAAGCACCGACACGCTGTGGAAATATCCCTCCGCCGAATTACGGGCGATGGCCTCGAGCGTCGATTTCGCGCGCAGGATCTTGGGCGCCCAGTCGAGCTTGGGGTAGAGGCGCCCGAGCAGGCCGAAGAGCGGTCCGCGCACCCCCTGCGGCAGGAGACGCCGCACCCGCTCCTCATAGGCATGCCAGCGATATCGCCGATAACCGGCGAAGACCTCGTCCCCGCCGTCGCCCGAGAGCGCGACGGTGACATGCCGCCGCGCCTCCTCGCACACGCGATAGGTAGGCAGCGCGGAGCTGTCGGCAAAGGGCTCGTCATAGATCTGCGGAAGGCGCGCGATGACCTCGAAATCATCGGCGTCGACGCGGCGATTGTGATGCTCGGTGGCAAAGCGCTCCGCGACGATGGCCGCATAGCGCGACTCGTCATATTCGCGCTCACCGAAGGAAATCGAGCAGGTGACCACCGGCGCCTCCTGCGCCGTTGCCATCATCGCCACCACACTGCTCGAATCGACGCCTCCGGAAAGAAAGGCACCGAGCGGCACATCGGCGACGAGGCGCATGGCCACCGCCTCCCCAAGACGTTCGCGCAACGCATCTTCGGCCTCTCCGCCATCGCCGGGACCGCGGTCCGGCGCAAAGGTGACATCCCAGTACTGCCGGGGCTCTGGCGCGGAACGACCACGAACGAGGGTCAGATGATGACCCGGCGGCAGCTTTCTGATCCCCTCATAGATCGACCGTGGATCAGGCACATAGCCGAGGGCGAAAAAGTCCTCGACCGCGAGCGGGTCGATGCGCCGGGCGATCCCGGGGTGGACGAGGAGCGCCTTGAGCTCGGAGCCGAAGACGAGCCAGCCGTCGGCCGTCACCGTATAGTAGAGCGGCTTGATGCCAAGACGGTCACGGGCCAGGAACAGCGTCTCGCGGCGGGCGTCGTGGATGGCGAAGGCGAACATGCCGCGGAAGCGCTCGACCGCCGCCTCGCCCCATTCCTCCCAGGCGTGAACGATGACCTCGGTGTCACAGCGGGTGCGGAAGCGGTGGCCGCGCGCCACGAGCTCATCGGCAAGCTCGGCGAAATTGTAGATCTCGCCATTGTAGACGACGGCGACACTGCCATCCTCGTTGAAGAGCGGCTGGTGTCCACCGGCAAGATCGATGATCGAAAGCCGGCGATGGCCCAGCCCGGTGCCCGGCACGACATGATAGCCGCTGTCGTCGGGCCCGCGGTGCGCGAGGCGATCCGTCATCGCCTCGAGCAGGGAGCGGTCGACGGGACGCGGTTCCTGGAGATGGAAAAGTCCGGCGATGCCGCACATGTCAGGAGAATCCCTTTCCGTCCAGCTCCTTGGGGACGGGCATCACGAGTGGCGCCAAATCGCCGCTGGCGAGGGCGCGGCCGAGTGAGGAGTGTGCGAGCAGGTCCTCGAGCAGGCCCGTCTCCCGCGGCTCGCCCTCACCCATGACTGCCACCAGGGCCGCCGCGGGATGGCGCCCCGCGAGCTTGGCGCCAAGGGCGACAAGCTTGGCCCGGCGTCGGTCCGATGTCACCGTGCCGTCGACCCAGTACCAGTACCATACGGTGCGCGGCCCCTCGACCCCGTGCAGGACGAGGAAGGCGGGCACCGGAATGGTCGAAGATTTCCAGCCCCCCAGGCGCCCCTTGCGCAAGGCCTGGTGCGTGTTGCTGTCGAGCAGGGAATTGCGGTGCGAAATCAGCTCATGCCCGGGCCGCTCATGGGCATAATAGGCAACGAATGCACGAAGCTGCCGCCCGTCCTTGCCGATGGCCCAGGTTCGTTCGGCATCGGCGCCGGGATACTGCCCCTTCCAGCCGGGCGGGTCGGTCTCCGCGAGCCGCCAGCCGCCATCGACGACCGGCGCCCGCAGTGTCACCGCCGGAACCGGCAGCGGCCGGTCGAGATGCGCGCCATAGCCGGCGACCGCCAGCAGGACCAGCAGCGCACCGAATGCCACGAACGGTACACGAGCGCCCGCGGGTGCCCCCGGGCCGGCCTCTGGCGCCGCCGGGCCGCCCGCGGGCTCCACCGCCTCGGGATCGCGCATCGCATAGGCGATGCCGATCAGGATCAGCAGCACGATCGACAGGAAGATGAAGCCGTAGACGATATGATCAACCCCCACCGCGATCGTGAAGTCGCTGAAATAGGCGATCATGACGATGCCGTAGGTGCGCACAACATTGGCGCCGATGGGGACGAGGACCGACAGGATGACGAAGAGCGCTCGCTTCCAGCTGCGCGTGAAGAAGAGATGGCTCATCAGCACGCCGAGCGCGATCGTGGCGATCAGAAAGCGCACGCCCGAACAGGCCTCGGCGACCAGAAAGGAGCCGCCCGGGATCACCATGACCCAGTTCTCGAGATAGATCGGAACCCCGCTTGCGCGCACGAAGAAGGTCGTCGCCCGTGCCGTCAGCTCCTGCATCGGCTCGATCGCGAAATCGCCGAAGGGCACCATGAAGAAGAGATAGAACAGCGGAAAGGCCAGCCGCCGCGCCACGCGCCAGCCGAAGCTGGTCACCACGGCGCCCACAAGCATCAGCACGAGCGCGAAATGCTCGACCGTGTTTGCCTGTGCGAGATGCCCGAGCTGCGCCAGGACGGCGGCCGCACCGAGCCACAGGAGGCCGGAAAAGGCAGGTCGCGGTACCTCGCGGAGAAGCGTCTCGTGTCGCTGCCAGACGAGCCACAGAACGATGGGCGGAATGAGAAAGCCGTGATTGTAGGTTCGCGAGCCGAGCCACACGGTGACCATGGATGAGAGGGCATCAAAATGGAGCCCGATGACGAAGGCCAGGATCAGCACGAAGAGGCCGAGCGCCCACTTCCACTGCGGCGACAGGACCGCTGCCCGTGTCGCGTGCTCCCGCTGTCCGCTGCTCATCGCCACCGCCCCGTCATCCCCGTCACCCCAGATTGCGCGCAATGACCGGCCCGAGGCCGTTGGTCACCCACAATGGAAGCCGCCGCCACAATGCGATCGCAAGGCCGTATTTCGGATTGTTGGGGCTGACCTCATTGAGCGTCTGCCCCGGCCGCAGGCGGTATTCGTAGTACAGCGGCTGCGGCTCGAATCCCCAGTATTTCTTGAAGTTGAAGGCGCCGGTGCCGACCTTGCTGCGGCCAAAATCGAACAGACGGCAACCGCGTGCGGCGGCGCGGCGCATGACCTCCCAGTAAAGGAAATCATTGCCCGCGAGCTGCCGCGCGGCGGCGGTACCGCCGCCATAATAGGGCAGCACCTCGTCCTTGTAGTAGAAGCTCAGCACCGCGGCCACCGGGCTGCCCTCATGATGCACGAGCAGCCCCTCGCAGTCCTTGCCGAACACTTGGGCGAGAAGGCGGAAATAGCGCCGCGGAAACACCGGCGTGCCGAGATTTCGTACACTTTCGGCATAGACCGCATGCACGTCATCCGGTGATGCCAGCGCATCGCTCTTGAGGCCGAGCCGAATCGCCTTGCGCACCATCGCCCTTTGCTTGCGCGGAATGGCGAGCAGGTTTTGCTCGTCATCGTCGCTGATCGGCTTGCGAAAGGTCGCATAGCGATCGTCGTGGCGCACCCAGTCGTCATGCAGCGGCCGCAGCAACCGGTATTCGAGACTGTCGACGCCAAGACGGTCGGCAAGCGCCATTGCCGCCCCATCGAGGGCCTGCGCCGCCTCCTCGCTGGCGGCAAGGGGACCGCCATAGACGCAGAAGGCATTCGATACGAGACGGTTGCCGAAGATCCGGCTCTTCAGGTGAACGAGGGGCAGGACGCCCGCGATCTCGCCCCCCTCGCGGGCGACGAGGTAGGGACAGGCATGTCCGAATGCCTTTTCGATCACGTCCTTCCATCCGCTCAGATGAAAGAAGGTGCCGTCGTCGTGAGCGCGCACGAAGGCATCCCATGCCGTCGCCTGCTCCGGTGCAAATGTCCTTACCTCGATTCCGGCCATGCCGTGCATTCAGTCCCCCGTCGCGCGCAGGAAGATGGCATCCATGCGGTCCCAGCGGAAAGCGCCAAGCAGCCGCTCGAGTTTTCGCTCCATGCGCGCGAGATTCGTATAGTGGCGGAACCGCGTGCGCAGGCTCGTGCCCCGGATCCGTGGCTGGCACGGATCGATTTCCCAGGGGTGAAAATAAAAAACCGCCGGGTGCCCTTTGGCGTGACTGCCCCTGCGGATGCCATGGGCCGTCCAGACATAGGGAAATAGGCGGAAATAGCCGCCGCCACCACAGGGCAGGCGGCGCCCGAACAGCTCGAAGGTGCTGATCGGGACCTCGAGGAAAGCGGTACCGGCAAGGGGGCGGTAGGGCGCGCGCGGCGCGTCCGGAATGCCGTAATGATCGTGCCGGATCGGATACACGCTCGAGCTGTACGCATAGCCCTCCTCGGCCAGGATCTCATGCGCCCATCCGGTCTCGCGGGTGAGCGAGAAGCTGGCCGCGCGATAGCCCCTGACCGGCACTCCGGCCGTCTCCTCGAGAATTTGGCGCGACCGCCGCACATCCTCACGGAAGCGGTCGGGGTCCTGCGCCGTGACACGGAAATGCGCCATGCCATGTGAGGCAATCTCGTGCCCCGCTTCGGCGATGCGGCGAACCATGGCCGGATAGCGCTCGGCGATCCATCCGAGTGTGAAGAAGGTCGCGCGCACGCCCTTTCTCTCGAACAGAGCGAGCACCCTTTCGACATTGCGCTCGACACGGCAGGGCAAGGCGTCCCACTGCTCTCGCCGGATCACGGACTCCATCGCCGAGACCTGGAAATAGTCCTCGACATCCACCGTCATGGCATTGGCGATTCCGCCGTCCTGCTTCCCGCTCGCGGCCACGTCAAACGCCCCTCTTTCGGCGCCGCTCCTGCTCGCTCACCAGGCGCAGAACCTGGTCCATCCGCGAACGGTAGTCGCCGAGCAGACGTCGCAGATCGTCGATGGTCGACAGCAGTTCGGAATAGGCCTCCGGTGCCGGCGGGCCACCATTGTGCCGTCGCGTGGACGGCGCAACCGGCACCACCGCCGGCTTCACGGCAGCCGGCGCGGCTCCCGCTTCCGCTTGCGGCACGGCATCCCGCGCCGCCGCCTCCGGCCCGGCAGCGGGCGATGCGGCGGCCAGATTCTCGGCCCGCATTTCGGCTACGACGTTGTCCACCGCCTCCATGTCGATCCGCCGCTTCTCTTCGAGAAAGGCATAAAGCAGCAGCCGGTCGCACAGACGGTTGATCTGCCGCGGCACACCGCCGGTCTCGGCATGGATGCGGTCATAGACGCCGTCCGCGAAGGGTGTTCTGCCCTGCCAACCGGCCTGGTGCAGGCGGTGTTCGATATAGACCGAAACCTCGGCCGGGGCGAGCGGCGAAAGATGGTAGGAGGCGATGACCCGCTGGCGGATCTGCTCGCACTCCCGGCTCGCGAGGCGGCCGCGGAATTCGGGCTGTCCGACAAGCAGCATCTGCACCATCGGCTGCTCTCGATTCTGGAAGTTCGACAGCATGCGCAGCTCCTCGAGCGCGCCCGGAGAGAGGTTCTGCACCTCGTCGACGATGAGGAGAACGCTGCGGCCGCTCTGGGTAGTGCGCAGGAAAAAGCTGTTGAGGTCACGCAGGAAGGCCGCCTTGCTGGCGCCGCTCTTGCGCAGGCCGAGCTCGCCGACGAGCAGTTCGAGCAGATTCTCCGCCTCAAGCTGCGTCGTGCTGATGCGGGCGGTGACGACCGACTTGAGATTGCCGGAAGCGAGCAGATACTCGATCAGCGTCGTCTTGCCAGCGCCCACCTCGCCGGTAACGACGACGAAGCCTTCCTTCTTGCTGAGCCCGTAGGTGATCGTCGCCAGTGCCCGCTTGTGCACCCGGCTGTCGTAGAAGAACTTGACATCCGGCGTGATCTGGAACGGGTGCCGCGCGAGGCCGAAATGTTCAAGATACATCCTGTTCACCTCCGGACGCGCACCCGACCGCCCGCAATAGCCGATCGACTCGTCCGTTCATCCCGTCCGCGGGCACCCGCTCCGTCCCTGCGGGCGAGGCCTGCCAGGCCTCAGCCACCGGCATCGCCGCCCTTGTAGGCATAATAGGAATAGTAGCTCGCGCTCTTCTGGAATAACCCCTTGTTGAGAACGATGCCGACCTCGACATTCGGGGGCAGCCGTTCGATAGCCTCCTCGACATGGTCGCGCGCGGTTCTGTCCGCCTCGACGACGAAGACGACCTGTCCCACATGTTCGGCCAGCACGCTTGCCTCGGACGCAGACAGGATCGGCGGCGTATCGAAGATGATGAGACGGTCGGGATAGCGATCCGCCAGTTCGCGCGCGAGCTGCTGCATGCGCTGGCTCGAGAGCAGCTCCGAGGACATGTCGTCCCGGCTGCCCGGACCGATCACCGACAGGCGCTCGATATTGGTCCGCAGGATGACCGAGCCGATATCACGGCCGGGGTCCTTGAGCACGTCCATCAATCCCGGCTGCGGGCCGATTCCCAGCCGGTCGAAAACGACGGGCCGCTCGAAATCGGCGTCGACGAGAAGGACGTGGAAATCGACCTCGCACGCAAGACTGATCGCCAGATTGAGGGTGACGAAGCTTTTGCCCTCCCCCGGCAAGGCACTGCTCACCATGATCAGATTGGCGTGGTCCACCTTCTGAAACCAGAATGTCTGGACCACCGCACGCTTGATGAGACGCATTTCCTCGGCAAGCTTTGAGCGCATGCGATGCGGGGTCAGATATCCCTGCGTCGCGAGTGCCTCGAGATCGATCTGGACCCGGGGCGCCCCTCCGTCGGCCGGCGATGTCGATGCTGCTGCGGCCCGTGGCGTCCGCTGTCGCGCCTTCTCGAGGCGCGCCGCCGCGCGCTCGATCAGGGACCGATCGTCTGCCTGTTCCGGCTCTCGAATGTCATCCTGACTCATGACCGCTCCTTGTCGCGAATGGCCGCGCGCCGCACCGCGGGCATATCAGGCCGCCCGCCGTTCTTCTGCTGGTGGAAGCTGCAATGGCGCTGCCACGGCCGCATGTGGTCCGTGCCGTGAGCGCCAGAAGACGAGCGCCCCCATACCGAGTGCCAGCGGAATGAGAC
>RFKS01000057.1 GCA_003694205.1 Alphaproteobacteria bacterium
ACGGCCGCTGTCGCCGCCCATCGGCCAGGACAAGCCTTCCTCGCGGCGGATGATGGTGATGTCCGCAAGCCCGCCCTCGCGATAACGCTGCAGGATCACACCCTGCCCGCGCGCCATTTGTGGCACCTCCGCGACCGGAAAGAGGAGCAGCTTGCGATTGTCGCCGATGACCGCGACGGTGTCGCCATCGACGGGAAGACAGTGCGTGGCCCGCCCGCCTTTCGCGAGCGACATCAGCTGCCGGCCGCTGCGCGTGGCGGCCACCGTCTTGTCTGACGCAACGCGGAATCCGCGCCCGTTCGAGGCCGCAAGCAGGAGCTCGCTGCCGGGCCGGTAAGGGAGCAGCGCCACCACCTCCTCGTCGCCCTCGAGCTCGACAAGAAGGCGCAGCGGCTCGCCATGGCCGCGGCCGCCAGGCAGGCGGTCGGCGGCCAGCGTGTGCATGCGACCGCGCGAGGTGAAGGCAAGGATCCGGTCCGTGGTATAGGCGTGAAATCGGAATCGCCCGGCATCGCCATCCTTGAAGCCGAGCGGCGCGTCGTCGGCCAGATGGCCCTTGATCGTGCGCAACCAGCCGCGGCGGGAGCAGACAACGGTGATCGGTTCGCGCTCGACCATGGCCTCGATGGGCACGGGCTCGGCCGAGGGCGCCTCTCCAAAGCCCGTCCGGCGGCCACCACCGGCGCCGTCGGGACCGAAAGCCTCCTTAACCTCAGCAAGGCGATCGCCGAGCGCGATCCACTGGCGTTCGGGGCTTGCGAGCAACGCCTTGAGGTCCCGCTGCTCGGCGCTCAAGGCCTTGTGCTCGCGCCGGATCGCCACCTCCTCGAGCTTGCGCAGTGCCCTGAGGCGCATGTTGAGGATCGCCTCGGCCTGTCTCTCGCTGAGTCCGAAAGCCTGCATCAGCGCGGGCTTCGCCTCGTCCTCCTCGCGGATGATGCGGATCACCTCGTCAAGATTGAGATAGGCAACAAGATAGCCGTCGAGCACCTCGAGGCGATCCGCGATCTTCGCGAGGCGATGCCGCGTCCGGCGCTTGAGAACGTCGAGCTGATGGTCGAGGAAGGCCTCGAGCGCCTGCCCAAGCGAGAGCACGCGCGGTGCCCCGTCGAGATCGATGACATTGAGATTGAGGGGGATGCGCGTCTCGAGCTCGCTCAGCCGGAACAGGCTCTCCATGAGAAGCTGCGGATCGACATTGCGGCTCTTGGGTTCGAGGACGAGGCGGATCTCTTCCGCCGACTCGTCGCGGATATCGGCAAGAATCGGCAGCTTTCGATCGTTGATGAGACCGGCGATGCGCTCGATCAGTTTCGCCTTCACCACCTGATAGGGGATCTCGTCGACCACGATCTGCCAGGTGCCGCGCCCGGTGTCCTCCTTGTGCCAGCGGGCCCGCACACGAAAGCTGCCGCGACCCGTCGCATAGGCGGCGCGGATCGCCTCCGCCGTCTCGACGAGAATGCCGCCGGTGGGGAAATCCGGCCCTGGCACCCGCTCGACGAGTTCATCGTCGGTGACGGGGCCGCGCCGCCCGAGCCGGGCCTCGATGAGTAGCTGCAGGGCATCGATGAGCTCACCGACATTGTGCGGCGGGATCGCGGTCGCCATGCCGACGGCGATCCCGGCGGCACCATTGGCGAGCAGATTGGGAAAGGGACCCGGGAAGACGACAGGTTCCTCCTCCTCGCCGTCATAGGTGGCACGGAAATCGACCGCGCCCTCCTCGAGGCCCTCCATGAGAAGCGCCGCCACGGCGGTCAGGCGCGCTTCGGTATAGCGCATGGCGGCAGCGTTATCGCCGTCGATATTGCCGAAATTGCCCTGCCCGTCGATGAGCGGATAGCGCACCGCGAAATCCTGCGCGAGACGGACAAGCGCGTCATAGACCGCCTGATCCCCGTGCGGGTGATATTTGCCGATGACGTCGCCGACGACGCGGGCGCACTTCTTGAAGCCGGCATCGGGATCAAGCTTCAAGAGCCGCATCGCATAGAGAAGCCGCCGGTGCACCGGCTTCAGCCCGTCGCGCACATCGGGCAACGACCGCGCCATGATGGTCGACAGCGCATAGGCGAGATAGCGTTCCGAGAGCGCCTCGTCGAAGCGCGCCTCGATGATCTGGTCGGGGGTCGATTCGCGTGTCATGGCGCGAATATAGCAGGCCCTCCGCCATGCGCCACAAGATATGGACGCTTCGCCGCGGCGCGGGATTGCCACCACCGGGCCAGGATGAGCGCCTGATCAGCGAGGTCGAAACCGCGGCCTGGGGCTCATCATGTCACAACACCAACAGAATAATTCGGTCGCCTCTTTCAGCCCCTCTTGAACATTTCTCAGATATAATTTGCGTTCTTGGAGTGTTATCGTCGATTTTTGATTGTATATACAATTCCGCTTAATAATACAACGACTTCCATGACTATGTTTTCAAATTTCAAAAAGATTTTCCATTTTCTGATCGACCGGAATATAAAAAGTGAATTGTTGTCGCAATGGCAATGAGATATGGATTCCGGATCGCAAATCTCTGGTGGAGGGTAGGATCATGCGACGCAAATCTTTTCTTACGTCCATTGGTAGTATCGTTTCGGTTTTTCTTGCTACCACAGGCTGGGCGGCACAGCCCGGCGACGTGGAAATCAACGAAATAGCGTGGATGGGAACCACGACGAGTTCGAGCGACGAGTGGATCGAGCTCTACAACACGACGACGACGGCGATCGATCTTTCGGGTTGGCAGCTCAAGGCGACCGACGGCACGCCGTCGATCACGCTCAGCGGCAGCATTCCTGCCGGCGGCTTCTATCTGCTTGAGCGCACCGACGACAATTCCGTGCCCAATATCCCGGCCGACCTCGTCTATACCGGCGCGCTGGAGAACGGCGGCGAGACGCTCGAGCTGCGCGACGGCTCCGGGGCATTGATCGACAGCGTCAACGGCTGGAGTGCCGGCGACAACACGACCAAGGCGACAATGGAGCGCAACGGCACGGTGTGGCAGACGGCGACCGCCACCTATGACGTCGGACTCGGCACGCCGAAGGCTGCGAACACCGGCGTCGGCGGGGGCAGCGGCGGCACGCAGCAGTTCCTCAATCAGGTGTCGAACGCGCCCGGTGCGATCAACGTCTATTTCAACAAGAGTGCGCTCACCGACTATGCGACGAGCGGCAATCTCGCCAATTACCAGATCAATCTCGAACAGCGTCTGATCACGCGTCTCGATGCCGCGCAGAGCACGATCGACGTCGCCATCTACGAGATCAATCTCAGCGACATTGCCGATGCGCTGATCGCCCGCGCCGCCGCCGGGGTGACCGTCCGCCTCATCGCCGATGCCAAGGACCCCGACCCCTCCGACACCGAGCGGGTCACCCGTTATGAGGACATGCGCTTGACCCTCGAGCGCCTCGCCCGCGGCAGCGATGGAATCGTCGGCACGGGTGACGACATCACGCTTTTTGCCGACTCGCCAATCTTCGCGGTCGAGGACAGCACCAAGCGCACGGCGGTGGGCCTGCCCGCGAGCCCGTCGGACTTTCCGTTCGTCAATGTTACCGTCGGCACCAAGGCAAAAAGCGGCTATCTCATCGCCGACGGCGAACTCAAGTCGGCGCCCTCGAGCTACTACTCGCCGGGCGACCAGATGCACAACAAGTTCGCCATTATCGATGGCACCTGGGTGTGGACCGGCTCCTGGAACTGGACGCTCACGGGGCTCTATGGCGATGAGGCGAACCGGCTCGCCGGCATTCTCGACGGCAACACCCAGCATTCGATCGAGATTAACGATACGGCACTGGCCATCGCCTATCGTACCGAGTTCGAGGAGATGTGGGGCGGCAGCGGCACGGCGCCGAATCCGAGCGTGAGCAATTTTCACTCCCGCAAGACCGACAACACGCCGCATCTCTTCACCATCGGCGGCCGCACGGTCGAGCTCTACTTCTCGCCCGGCGACGATGCTGTCGGTCATGTCACCTCGCTCGTGCAGACGAGCGCCGACAGCTCGGCCTATTTCACCATCTTCGCCTGGTCCGATCAGGCTTTCGTCGACGCCCTGAAGGTGAAATGGGAGGGGTCCGACCAGGATCTCGTCGGCACGCTTACCGGCTTTGATGTCAAGGGTGTCTTCGATGCCAGCTTCTGGAACCAGTGGTGGTCGGCCTCGGTCGATATGACCGGACGCACAGCCTCGCAGACCTCGCTCAACAATCCCAACACGCGCTGGGCCAATCCGGCGCCGGTCTTCAGCGATGCCGAGGTGCGCAAGCTGCACTCGAAGTCGATGCTGATCGACGCCTGTACGCTGAGCGACCCGGCGGTCATCGTCGGCTCGACCAACTGGAGCAACAACGGCAACAATGTGAACGACGAGAATCTGCTCATCGTCCATGACGCCGCAATCGCGGATCAGTTCCTGCAGGAATTCTATGCCCGCTATCAGGCAGCCGGCGGAACGATCCCCGATCCGGCAAGCTTCAGCTGCCCCTGACGGGAGCAGCGAGCCGGGGGCGACGACGGCAGACCCCGCAACCGACGGGCCGGCGCCACGGCGCCGGCCTTTCGCGTGGATTGTATCGACAGAAAAAACAGCACCCCCTGGTTTCAGGGGGTTTTCTCCATATCCGTGTTCATCTACACTATTCATCCCGCTATGCGGGTACACTATCGTTTAAAATCCAAAAAGGGAGAGACCCGATCATGCGCCTCGCATTGACCCTGGCGGCCTCGGCCGTCCTTCTTCTGCCGGCAAGCGCCAGCTTCGCCACCCATGAAACGGGCGCCGCAAGCAACTGGATCCATCCGCTCGGGGTGAGCGTCGAGATCCAGCAGCGCGCGGCCAACAACTACATCTTCGTCTTCAGGGATGACGTTCCCGCCGCCGATGTGGCGGCCCGCGCGCGCGGCCTCGTCACCCGGGCGGGCGGCGAGATGGGATACGTCTACAGCCATTCGGTGAAAGGCTTCTCGGCGAAAATGTCGGAAACCGCCGCGGCGCGCCTCGCCGCCAACAATCCGTCCATCGCCTATTATGAGCATGACGGCTATGTCTTCGCCATCGGTGGCGACAATCCGCGTGCGAAGAAGGGCAAGCCGGGCGGTGGCGGCAGCCTGCCGCCACAAACGACGCCCTGGGGCATTGCCCGCGTTGGCGGCCCGGCGAATGGTGTCGGCAGGACGGCATGGGTAATCGATACCGGCATCGACCTCGACCACCCCGATCTCAATGTCGACGTCGCCCGCTCGGTCAATTTCGCCGCCGGCAAGAACTCGCCCGATGACCAGAACGGCCACGGCACCCATGTGGCCGGCACCATCGGAGCCATCGACAACAGCGTCGGCGTGGTCGGCGTTGCCGCCGGCGCGACGCTCGTCGCCGTGCGGGTGCTCGATCGCAACGGCTCGGGCACCTTCGCTGACGTCATTGCCGGCGTCGACTATGTCGCCGCCAATGGCGCCCCCGGCGATGCCGCGAACATGAGTCTTGGCGGCGGCTTCAACCAGACGCTCAATGACGCCGTCATCGCCGCCTCGAACAAGGGCATCTTCTTCGCCCTTGCCGCAGGCAACGAGTCGACCGACGCGAGCACGAAGTCACCGGCAAGCGCCGAGGGCCCGAACATCTATAC
>RFKS01000058.1 GCA_003694205.1 Alphaproteobacteria bacterium
CCGGTACCCTTGGGAGCGCCGAATTTGTGGCCTGCGAGCGAGACAAGGTCGACGCCAAGCGCAGTCACGTCGAGCGCGAGCCGGCCCGGCGCCTGCGCCGCATCGCAGTGAAATAACGCTCCATGCTCCCGGGCGACCGCCGCGAGCTCCGCGATCGGCTCGACGACCCCGGTTTCGTTGTTCGCGAGCATGATCGAGACCAGCGCCGGCGCCGGTGCCTTGGCCAGAAGTCGCGCAAGCTCTGCGCCGCTGACGATGCCGTCCGCGTCGACCGGGCAATCGAACACCGGCATGTAGCTCCGCGCCGCCACCTCGCGCACGCTCGGATGTTCGATGCTCGATACAACGAGGCTCGCCGCCGGTGTCCCGTGCAGTGCCATGTTGTTGGCTTCCGTGCCGCCCGAGGTGAACACGATCTCGCGCGGCTCGGCCGCGAGAAGGGCGGCCACGCGCTCGCGCGCAATGTCGAGAAGCCGTCGCGCCGCACGGCCCTCGCTGTGCACCGACGACGGGTTGCCGAACAGATCGCAAGCCTCCGCCATGGCCGCCCGCGCCGGCGCACAGAGCGGGCTTGTCGCATTGTGATCGAGATAGATGCGCGCCTGAGTCATCCGCCATGAGATAGCGCTCCCGGCCGGCGGTTGCAATCGCAACGGCTCACCCCGGCCCGGCATTGGTCAAAAAAGGGCAGGTGCCGGCGCGACTTGCACCAAAGGGTGCGATCGCTATATAAGGGCCGGCCCGCCCCGCCTTGGGTGAGGGCCCCAAGCGATCACCGCATCATCGCCGCGTCCAATCTATCCGGAGCAGTTTGTCCCACCATGCCCGATGTCATTTTCAATGGCCCGGACGGCCGCCTTGAAGGGCGCTATCAGCCGGGCAAGAGCGCGGATGCGCCGCTGGCGCTGATTCTTCACCCCCATCCGCAATATGGGGGGACGATGAACAACAAGATCGTCTATCACCTTTATCGCGCCTTCGCGCGGCGCGGATTTACCGTTCTCCGTTTCAATTTTCGCGGTGTCGGGCGGAGCCAGGGAGCGTTCGACAATGGCGTCGGCGAGCTGTCCGACGCCGCGGCGGCGCTCGACTGGCTGCAGACCATCCACCCGGATGCAAAGGGGGCATGGATCGCCGGCTTTTCCTTCGGCGCCTGGATCGCGATGCAACTTCTCATGCGCCGCCCGGAGGTGCAGGGATTCATCGCTGTCGCGCCGCCGGCGAACAATTACGATTTCAGCTTCCTCGCTCCCTGTCCGTCGTCGGGCCTTATCGTCAACGGCAGCGCCGACGACATCGTCAGCCCTGGATCGGTGCAGAAGCTGGTCGAGAAGTTGAAGCAACAGAAGGCCATCACCATCGATCATGCGGTGATCGAGGGCGCGGATCACTTCTTCGAAGGGCAACTCGACGAGCTCAATGCGGTCGTCGACGCCTATCTCGACAAGCGTCTCGGGTAACGCCGCACCGTCCGCGCGCCGGCACGGGAGGATACCTCCTGGCTGGTCAGGCGGACGCCACGGGCCGCGGCCGGGCCTCCGGCTGCACGGGGGCCGCCTTGTTCACACCGTCGGTGGCATTCCCAGCCTGGGAATCGAGCGGCTTCTCCTTGTGAATGATGTGCCCGGTGATGGTCGCGCCGGCCTCGATGGCGATCGAGCGCTGGGTGAGATCGCCACTGACACGCGCCGACTTGTCGAGGCGCACCATGTTGGCGAAGACCGTGCCCACGATCTCGCCCCTTACGACAACGGTATCGGCACGCACGGTGCCCTTGACGCGGCCGGACTCGCCGACGGTCAGCGCGACGCAGCGGATGTCCCCCTCGAGCGTGCCGTCGAGCTGAATGTCGCCGGGGCTCGTCAGGTCACCCTTGATGGCAACACCGGCGCTGATGATCGAGGGTGCGCCATTTCCCTCGCGACGGACCTGTGACGTCGTGTCAGCCATCGCTGCGGACTCGGGTCTGGAGCGCGTAAACATCTTTTGAAGCCTCCATGAATCGGATCGGATCGACAAGTTTTCCCTGGAACCAGACCTCCCAGTGCAGATGCGTACTGGTCGAGCGGCCGCTGGTCCCCATCTCGCCGATGACGGTACCGCGATCGACGCGCTCGCCGGCCTTGACCTTGAGTTTTCGCATGTGGCCATAGCGGGTGTGGAAGCCGTTGCCGTGGTCGATCTCGACCATCAGGCCGTAGGCCGGCGCCCGCCCCGCCTTGATGACAAGCCCCTCGCCAGCGGCATGGATCGGCTCGCCCGGCCAGCCTGCGAGATCGACACCCGAATGCATCGCCCAGGTCTTGCGGAAGGGATCGCGGCGCTGCCCGAAGCGGCTGGAGACATAGTAGTTGTCCGCCGGAATGCGGCTCGGAATGCTGAAGACTGCGGCATCGAACTGCCGCCGCATGCCTGCAAGATCGAGCAGATTGCGGAAGGCCGGCGATGACTGGTCGCCGGAGATCGCGACCAGCGGGCCGCCGGTGCCAACCGCCGGCCCGACGTCGCTCGCCAGCAGATCCTCGAATTCGACGCCGAGGCGGGCGACCAGATGACGCGCCTCCGCAAGGCGCCGCTGCTCGCGACGGGCCAGTGCCGCGGCCTGTTCCTCCTGCCGCGCGGCAATCGCGTCAAGGCGGCGGAGGAGGATCCCCGTCTCGCGGTAGACATCGTATTGAGGCCCCCGCGCCGGTGCTCCGGCGCGCGCACCGGACACGCCGATCAGTGCCGCAACTACCGTCGAGCCGCCCGAGCCCGCACTCCCCATAGCCTGATCCTGGATTGCCTCCCCGGATGCGGGCGTACCGTCTTCGGCCGCTGCGGCGTCGCCGGCCGTTGCGGCTTTGCCGGCGCCGCCAGCCGGCACATCGCCAAGCAGGGAATCGAGAATGCGCTGCCGTTGCTCGACCCTCTCGGTCCGGGTCAGTGCGTCCTTCTGCAGGCGGCCGAGCTCGCCGAGCAGGGCATCGAGCTCACCCGACACGTATTGCAGCTCCTGCTCCTTTGCCGCCAGACGCGCATCGCCCGTCAGATAATAGATTGACACGGCGAGGATCCACATCAGCGCGACGAGCCCGATCGCCGCCGCCGTGACCTGCATCTGCGGCGACAGGCGCCTGAAATGCACCTCGCCCTCGCTGCGAAAGAAGATTTGCCGCTCGGGAAACAGGCGGCGATAAAGCGCAAGCGCAGAATCCCGGATATGTGCCCTGTGAATCCGCAACGGCGTTTCCCAGCCTCTCTTCGACGCCCCGACCAGATAATAGCTCGCGGGGCCTTGAAGGGAGCTTAATGCGTTTTCCCCCCGCGCTCCCGGTGGCAAGAAAAGGCTGTCACCGCCGGAAAATCAAGACTTTTCAGCATGACCCCTGAGCCAGCGGGCGGTAGAAGGCGGGGGCAAGGCCAGCCTCGCACCGGGCCGCCTCGTTGAAGGGTGGCTTGAGACCGGCGCCATGATGGGCCTGGAC
>RFKS01000009.1 GCA_003694205.1 Alphaproteobacteria bacterium
CTTTCAAGCTCCCCAATTTCTTCCGCCGGCTGTTTGCCGAAGGCGCCTTCGCGGCGGCTTTCGTGCCCCTCTTTGCGAAGGCTCTCGGGCGCGGCACCGACGTCGCCGGGCGGACCCGCGCCCGCGCCTTCGCCGAGGATGCGCTCGCCGTACTTCTCCTCGTGCTGTTGCTTTTCACGGCTCTCGTTGAGGCCCTGATGCCCTGGGCCATGGTCGTGCTCGCGCCCGGCTTTCTCGACGAGCCGGAAAAATTCGCGCTCGCCATCGATCTGACCCGGCTCACCTTTCCCTATCTGCTGCTGATCTCGCTGGTCGCGCTCTTTTCCGGCATCCTCAACGCACTCGGCCGTTTCGCGGCGGCTGCCGCCGCCCCGATCCTGCTCAATCTCGTACTCATTGCCGCCATTCTCGGCTTTCATGAGAGCGACGTTGCGGCCGCGCGGGCATTGGCGATGGCGGTGTCGGTGGCCGGCATCGTGCAGTTCCTATGGCTCGCCCTCGCGGCACGGCGCGCCGGCTTTGCCCTGCGCCTTCCCCGCCCGCGACTCACCCCCGGCGTGCGCCGGCTGCTCCGTGTGATGCTGCCGGTGGCGATCGGTGCCGGCGTGATGCAGGTAAATCTCGTTTTCGATGTCATTCTCGCGTCATTCCTGCCCCAAGGCTCGCTGTCCTTCCTCTTCTATGCCGACCGGCTCAACCAGTTGCCGCTCGGGGTCATCGGCATCGCGGTCGGCACCGTGCTTCTGCCCCGGCTTTCGCGGGCACTCGCCGGCGGGCATGCGGACGAGGTGCAGGGAAGTCACAATCGCGCCATCGAGTTTGCCCTGCTCCTGACACTCCCGGCGGCGGTCGCCCTCGCCATCATTCCGGCGCCTCTCATCCGGGCGCTGTTCGAGCACGGGGCATTCTCCGCGAGCGACACCGAGATGACGGCGCGGGCGCTCACCGCCTTCGCGCTCGGACTTCCCGCCTTCGTCCTCGTCAAGGTGCTCGCCCCCGGCTTCTTTGCCCGGGAGGACACGCGGACCCCGGTCGTCTACGGCCTCGTCGCCATGGGCGCCAACATCCTTTTCAGCTTGCTGCTTATCTGGTCGCTTGCCCATGTCGGCCTGGCGCTGGCGACAACGATGTCGGCCTGGCTCAATGTCACTCTGCTCGGCGGCACGCTGATCCGCCGCGGCGATCTTGTGCCCGACCGCCGGCTGCTCTCGCGCGGTCTGCGCATGATCCTCGCCAGCGCCGGCATGGGGGTCCTGCTGTGGTTCGCGGATGGCCTGCTGACCGACATGCTGCCGGACTCGCGGGGCACCTGGATCGGCCATGCGGCGCTGCTCGTCCTGCTCGGTCTTCTCGGCTATGGCATTCTTGCGCTTGGCCTGCGCGCACTCCGCCCGGCCGATCTGCGCGCCGCCCTCGAGCGCCCTTGACCGTGCATGCACGGCATTGCCATAAACGCCGCGTTTTGGCCCAGGATCAAGGACAAGCCCCCCGATGAGCCCATCCGTTCCCATCCCCACGCGGCGCGTGTTTTCCGGCGCGCAGCCGACCGGTGCCATGCATCTCGGCAATTATCTCGGCGCCTTCCGCAACTGGGTGCGGCTCCAGCAGTCCTATGAGTGTCTCTATTGCGTCGTCGATCTCCACGCGATCACAGTATGGCAGGACCCGAAGACGCTGGCCGACCAGACCCGACGGGCGGCGGCGGCCTTTATCGCCGCCGGGGTCGATCCCAAACGCTCGATCCTGTTCAACCAGAGCCAGGTTGCGGCGCATAGCGAGCTCGCCTGGATCTTCAACTGTGTCGCTCGCGTCGGCTGGCTCAACCGGATGACGCAGTTCAAGGACAAGGCGGGCAAGAACCGCGAGCGGGCGAGCGTCGGGCTCTATGTCTATCCGACCCTGATGGCGGCCGACATCCTCGCTTACAAGGCGACGCATGTGCCGGTTGGTGAGGACCAGAAACAGCATCTCGAGCTCACCCGCGACATCGCGGCGCGGTTCAACCAGGATTTCGGTGCCGAGGTCTTTCCTCTTGTGGAGCCGGTCATCTTCGGCCCCGGGGCACGCGTGATGTCGCTCCGGGACGGCACGAAGAAGATGTCGAAATCCGACCCCTCCGACGCGTCGCGCATCAATCTGACCGATGATGCCGATGCCATCGCGCGCAAGATCCGGCGGGCGAAGACGGATCCCGAGCCGCTGCCGGACTCCGCGACGGGACTTGAGGGGCGACCGGAAGCGGCCAATCTCGTCGGCATCTTTGCGGCGCTCGCCGACAGGACGGTGGACGATGTGCTCGGTGAATTTGCCGGCAAGGGCTTTGCGGAATTCAAGAACGCGCTCGCCGAGCTGGCGGTGGCCACGCTCGGGCCGATTACCGAGGAGATGTTGCGGCTCGAGCGCGATCCGGCGGTGATCGATCGCATCCTCGCCGATGGTGCCGAGCGTGCCGCCGCGATGGCCGCGCCAGTCCTCGCCGAGGTCCGCCACGTGGTCGGATTTCTCGATCCGCGTCACGGCAGACGCTGAAGGCGGCTGTCCGGCGACCGAAGGACGGCGGGGTTGCAGGTCCCGCAGCGGCTTCCCATCTTTGTGCCAAGCACTTGGTCCGTATAAGAAAGGAGGCTGCAAATGCGCTGGAGCAAGCTTCTTGTCGCCGGGCTGGTGCTGCTGCTCGGCGCCTGTGCCGCCAAGGTCGAGACCTCGGTGACGCGCTTTCATGAGGGGCTGAATTTCGAGGGGCAAAGCTTCGTTGTCCTGCCGCTTGACGCAGCCAAGAACGGCCCCGAATTCCAGCAATATGCGGGGCTCATCACCGAAGCCATGGGCCGCTATGGATTCAGGCCTGCCGATGCGGAGGACGCGGATCTTCGGGTCCTTGTCGATTACGCGGTGTCGGAGGGCCGGACCAAGATCGAAACGCGGCCGGGATATGTCTTTCCCGCCTACAGCTACTATCTCGGCTTCTATCATCCCTTTTATTACGGCTATTACGACCCCTTCTATTATGACGGCTTCCTCGGGCCCGAGATTCACTCGAAGACTGTCTATACGCGCAAGCTCAGCCTGCGTATCGAGAATGCGAAGACGGGCAAGGTGGTCTTCGAGGGTCGCGCCGTGAGCGAAGGGCCGACCCAGGAAATCTCGCTCGTCATGCCCTATCTCGTCGAGTCCATGTTCCGCAATTTCCCCGGTGAGAGCGGGGCGACGAAGGTGGTCGAAATCAAGACCAGGGACGGCCATCTCTACTGATCGCGGGGTTCTGGCGATGAGCACAGCGGGTGCCGCATGGCAGCGGTGGCGCCCGCCGCGTCCCCCGTGGTTCATCGCCGGTTCAGGCTTGCCGTGGAGAATGGCATCCAGCACAATGCGCCCAATGCAACCTCTCGCGAGAGGAGTGTCCGTCATGAGCCTGCGCACGAGCGCCCTTCTTCTTGTCACCATTTTCGGACTCTCGGCCTGTGCCAAGACCTTCGAGGCCGACGTGTCGCGGTTCCACCGGCTGGCGGCGCCGCAGGCCGAGACGGTGCGCATCGTTCCTGCCGACCCGGCAAAGGTAGGGAGCCTCGAATTCGAGCAATATGCCGCGCTCGTGCGGGCGCAGCTCATCGATGCCGGCTATCGTCCGGTGGCGGACAATCCGGCGATCCTGGCGAAGCTTGACTGGACCGTGTCCGAGGGGCGCGAGAAGATCCGCTCCTATCCCGGCTATTATGACTATTATCCCTATTACGGCTTTGGGCATTACGGCTTCGGGCATTTTCACCATGGTTATTTCCCCGGCTACTACGGTTATGGCGGCTATGGCGGGTATGGCGAGGTCTACTCGACCACCGTGCACACCGTGTCCCTCAACCTGCGGCTGGAGCGGCCGACCGGCGAGGTGCTGTTCGAAGGGCGTGCCGTGAGCGATATCGGCCGGCCCGATCTGCCCGCCGTCATGCCCTATCTTGTGCAGGCGCTGTTCACCGATTTTCCGGGTGAGAGCGGGCGCACGCAGACCGTCGAGCTGAAGCTGCCGGACAAGGATGACGTCGGCTACTGAGCCGGCCTCCGGACGCAGCAGCACCCGATTCGGACTTGCACGGCAGGGAACGGCGCTGCAACATTTCCCCCCATGAGCGCGGACATCGATATCGAGGAGGCGCCGCGGCTCGGGCCGAGCCTTGAGCGCCCACGCAATTTCCTCGTCGTCGTGGACGATTCCGAGGAGGCCAAGCTCGCGATCCGCTTTGCCGCCGGCCGGGCGGCCCACATCGAGGGCGGAGGCATCATCCTGTTTCGTGCCCTGCCACCGGTCGATTTCCAGCACTGGATGGCGGTCGCCGACCGAATGCGCGAAGAGGCGCACGCCGAGGCGCGGGCCCTGCTCGAGGATCTGGCAGCCAAGGTCTATGCTTATGCCGGGGTGAAGCCCGAGATCGTCATCCGGGACGGCAATCCGAAAGAGGTACTCGTCGACTTCATCAAGGAACGCGAGGACCTCTTCGCGCTCGTCCTGGCCTCGAGCCCGGCGGGCGACCCCGGGCCGCTCGTCGACTATTTCTCGGGACCGCTGGTCGCCAGCCTGCCCTGTCCACTGGTCATCATTCCCGGCACGCTGACGCCGGAGGAGATCGACCGCATGGTGTGAGCGGGTGCTGAAAGCGGACCGATCCACTCCGAATTGGCTTGACGTCGCTCCCCGGCCTCGCCACATAGACCGGCATCGAGGCAGGAGATCAATCCATGTTCATCGCCACCGAACGCACGCCCAACCCGGCGACCCTGAAATTTCTCCCCGGCCGGCAGGTCATGCCGGACGGCGGCACGGCGAACTTCCCCGATGCCGGTGCGGCCGCCGCGTCGCCGCTGGCCGAAGCCCTGGTCGCCCTTGACGGTGTGACGGGCGTTGTTTTCGGTGCCGACGTCGTCTCGGTGAGCAAGGCCGGGGA
>RFKS01000059.1 GCA_003694205.1 Alphaproteobacteria bacterium
CACCGGGCCCGGGTTGAGGATATTGGCCCGGATCGGGGTCGTGTTGGCGCATTCCTGGGCATAAATCCGCACCAGCGTCTCGAGTCCCGCCTTGGACACCGCATAGGCGCCCCAATAGGGCGTCGCCTTGGCCGCCGCGCCCGAGGTGACGAAGACGGCGCGGCCGGCGTCCGACTGCCGAAGCAGCGGGTCGAGGCTGCGGATGAGCCGCCAGTTGGCGGTGAGATTGATGTCCAGCGTCCGCTCCCAGACATCGGGATCGATATGGCCGAGCGGTGACAGCACGCCGAGCACCCCGGCATTGCCGATCAGGATGTCGAGCCGGCCCCAACGTTCGTAGATCGCGCCGCCGAGCCGGTCGATGCCGGCATGGTCGGTCAGGTCGAGGGGCACGAGGGTCGCAGTGCCTCCCTTGGCGCGGATCGCGTCATCGAGTTCCTCGAGCGCGCCGACGCTTTTCTCGCGCGCGATCGCGATCACATGCGCACCTTCGCCTGCCAGCGCCAGCGCCACCGCGCGGCCGATGCCGCGCGAGGCGCCGGTGACAAGCGCGATACGGTCCCTGAACGCGGTCATGCCTGCGGTCCCGTCGTTGCGAGGAGGTGGAGCTGCTCGCTCTCCTCCTCGTCCTGATCGGTGAGATGCGTTGGATAGTCGCCGGTGAAGCAGGCATCGCAATGCTGCGGTGCGGTGCCGTCGCGCCCACCCTCGTGTCCGCAGGCCCGGTAGAGACCTTCGATCGAAAGAAAGGCGAGGCTGTCGGCATGGATATGGCGGCACATTTCCTCGATCGACATGCGGGCGGCGAGCAGTTTCGAACGCTCCGGCGTATCGACACCGTAAAAGCAGCTGTGCCGCGTCGGCGGCGAGGCGATGCGCATATGTACCTCGGCGGCGCCCGCCTGGCGCACCATGTCGACGATCTTGAGCGAGGTCGTGCCGCGGACGATCGAATCGTCGACGAGGACGACGCGCTTGCCCGCGATCTGCCAGCGGCTGGCATTGTGCTTGAGCTTGACCCCGAGATGACGAATCTGGTCGGACGGCTCGATGAAGGTGCGGCCGACATAGTGATTGCGGATGATGCCGAGCTCGAAGGGAATGCCCGAGCGTTGCGCATAGCCGATCGCACTGGGCACGCCCGAATCGGGTACCGGGATCACGATGTCCGCATCCGCCGGGGCCTCGGCAGCGAGCTCGGCGCCGATGCGCTTGCGCACCTCATAGACCGACATGCCGTTCACCAGACTGTCGGGGCGCGCGAAATAGACGTGCTCGAAGATGCAGGGACGTGGCCGCGCCGGCGGGAAGGGGGCAAGCGTGCGCACGCCGTCGGCGGTGACGATAACGATCTCGCCGGGTGCGACCTCGCGCTCGTAGTCGGCGCCGATGATGTCAAGCGCGCAGGTCTCCGAGCACAGGATATGCGCCGCGCCGAGGCGGCCGAGGACGAGCGGGCGCACGCCCAGCGGGTCGCGCACGCCGATGAGCCCCTCCCGGGTCAGCGCCACCAGCGAATAGGCGCCCTCGATCTTGCGCAGGGCGTCGATCAGCCGGTCGAGCAGGGTGCGGAAGGTCGAGGTGGCGATGAGATGGATGATCACCTCGGAATCGGAGGTCGACTGGAAGATCGAGCCCTGGCGGACGAGCTGCCGCCGGAGGTGCCACGCATTGGTGATATTGCCGTTGTGGGCGAGGGCGAAGCCACCGCTCGAAAGATCGGCATAAAGCGGCTGCACGTTTCTGAGTGTGCTTTCGCCGGTGGTCGAATAGCGGACATGGCCGATCGCGGCGTGGCCGGGCAGACCATGCACCACGCGCTCGCTGGTGAAGCTGTCGGCGACGAGCCCGATTGATCGCTCGCTGTGGAACGCGTCGCCGTCCCAGCTCGTGATGCCGGCCGCTTCCTGGCCGCGGTGCTGCAGCGCGTGCAGGCCGAGAACGGCATGCGCCGCCGCATCCTCCGAACCGAAGATGCCGAAGATCCCGCACTCCTCGTGGAACGCGTCGTCCGCAAGGGGATGGGTGGTCAAAGCTTGTGGGTGCGACTTGGCCGTCATGCGCGGCGAGGACCCTTTCCGATCGACAGTTGATCGCGTGCCGCCCCCATATACGGTGTGCCGTCGCCGCTGCCTAGGGTCAATCCCCGCCGCCGTCATCGCTGGAATTCGGTGGAGGCGTCTCCTTTTCCGCTGCCTTGACGGCCTCTTCCATAAGGCGTCGAGCGGCGGCGTCATAGCCCACGTCGCGAATGGTCTCGACCTTCTTTTTTCCGGCATCGTAATTGCGCTTCATGCTCTCGACCAGGGCCTCGCCCGAGGGCGTTTCGCCAATGCGGGCGAAAAGCTGCGGCCCCGTCTTCGCGAGCATCGTTGCGCCATAGGCGACGAGCGGCCGCAGGCTCGCTGTCTTCACCCAGTCGGGATGATGGCGCTCGGGGACGATGCCGGCAAAGAAGAGATAGCCAGCCGAGACGAGGAGCATGCCGAGCCCGAGTCCGAGCGCGGCGCCGAGCGAACGGTCGAGAAGCCCGACGGGGCCGGTGCGCATGCGGCGGCCGAGGGAATTGGCGATTGCCTTGAAGACCATGAGGGAGGCGATGAAGAGGACCGGCAAGGCGATGAAACTGGCGAGCGCCGGCGGCTCGATCAGGCGTCCGGCGAGCGCTGACACCGGGCCCATCGCATACAGAGTGACGAGAATGGCAGCGAGCCAGGAGAGCACCGTCAGCACCATCGTCGTGAAGCCGCGGAAGACCGCGTGGAGCACACTGCCGCCGATGATCAGCAGCACGATCACATCGAACGCCGTCCAGCCTCCCGGCATGGCCCAAATCCCTCGCTATCGGGTCCGCTGATGCGCGCGGCCCGTGGCCTGCAATCATCGCATGTCGCCACGGTCCTGTCACCGGTCAAGGAAAGGTGCCCTACCTTTCGCGCGACGGGTCTCGGCTCATGGCGAGGCGCTGGCGGCAGCACGGGCGCCGGCGCGGGATCCCGGCGGCCGATGGCCCGTACGCGTCAGGCGATCGACGAGGGCGGCGACGCCGCCGCAGGTTTCGAGCCGGAGGCCATGCTTGCCTGCTTTCGTCCGGGGCGGCACGAGCGCACCGGTGAAGCCGAGCTTTGCCGCCTCCCTGAGCCGTGTCGCCGCATGCGTCACCGGTCGGATATCGCCCGACAGGCTGATCTCGCCGAACACGACCCGGTCCGGCGGCAGCGGTTCGCCGGTGAGCGCCGACACGAGCGCCGCGGCCACCGCGAGATCGGCGGCCGGCTCGTTCACCCTGAGCCCGCCGGCGACCGCGAGATAGACGTCGGCGCCGCCGAAGCCGAGGCCGGCGCGGGCGTCAAGGACCGCCAGCACCATGGCCAGCCGGCCGGCGTCCCAGCCGACCACGGCGCGGCGCGGATTGGCGGCGCCGCTGGGCCCGACCAGCGCCTGGATCTCGCACAGTACCGGGCGCGAGCCCTCGATCCCGGCAAAGACGGCGGCCCCGGCGACCGCCTCGGCGCGATCGGAGAGAAAGAGCCGTGAGGGATTGGGGACCTCGGCAAGCCCGTGCCCGGTCATCTCGAAGACTCCGATCTCCTCGGC
>RFKS01000060.1 GCA_003694205.1 Alphaproteobacteria bacterium
CCGGGAGCGACGGGCGCCCCGATATTCTTCCCCGCCTGGCCGGCATCGCCGACGGTGCTCCGGCCGCCGTTGCGGGTCGCCGCATCATCGTCGTCGATGCCGGTCATGGCGGCAACGATCCGGGCGCGCCCGGCGTTGCCGGCGTGCCGGAGAAGAAGATCACGCTCGACGTTGCCCGCGAGGCAGCGCGACAGCTCGAGGCCACGGGTCGCTATCACGCGCTGTTGACGCGCGATCGCGACGTCTATATCGGCCTGCGCGACCGCGTGGCCTTCGCACGCCACCACAAGGCGGATCTCTTCGTCTCCCTGCATGCGGACTCGATCAAAAATCGGCGGGTGCGCGGCGCAACGGTCTACACCCTGTCCGAGACCGCCTCCGATGCCGAAGCCGCGGACCTCGCTGCGCGCGAGAACAAGGCGGACATTCTTGCCGGGCTCGATCTCGATGTGGAGGCGCCGGAGGTGGCGAACATTCTCATCGATCTCGCACAGCGCGAGACCATGAACTACTCGGCGCGCTTCGCCAATTATCTGCTGCCCGAGCTTAAGGATCGCGTGGTGTTGCGGCGAAACTCGCACCGCTTTGCCGGGTTCGTGGTACTCAAAGCGCCCGATGTTCCTTCGGTGCTGGTCGAGATGGGCTACATGTCGAACCGCGACGACGCCCGTTTTCTCGGCTCGGCAAGGGGCCGGAAAGAGATCGCTGCGGCCCTCGTCGCCGCCGTCGATCGCTATTTCAGGGCCGTCGAACGGGAGCAGTTCTGACCCGGCCGGTGGCGGCCGGCCACACAGGCGCCACAATGCTTCTCTAACACATGGTGCGGGAAGGCGCGGGCGAATGGCCGACGGCCGCGGGTGGCGAGACGATTTCCGCAGGCGTTACGATCCGCTATAGTGCAGACGAGCCGGCATGACCCGAAAACGACATATCGTCCTTCGCAGCCTGATCTGGCTGGGCGGCGCCGCGGTTCTGGGCGCCATCGCTGCGGTCGTGGGAACGATCGTCGTGCTGCTGACGCTTGGCCGCGACCTCCCGGACTACAAGCAGCTTGCCACATACGACCCGCCGGTGCTGAGCCGGGTTCACGCAGGGGACGGGTCGCTGCTTACCGAATTCGCGCGCGAAAAGCGGCTCTTCATACCGATCGAGTCAGTGCCGCGGCACGTTATCGCCGCCTTTCTGTCGGCGGAAGACAAGAATTTCTACGAGCATTCCGGCGTCGATTTTACGGGTGTGTTGCGCGCCGCGCTAGTCAATGTCCGCAACGTCGTCGCCGGGCGGCGACCGGTGGGTGCCTCGACCATCACGCAGCAGGTGGCCAAGAACTTCCTGCTCACCAACGAGGTGTCAATCGAACGCAAGATCAAGGAGGCAATCCTCGCCTTCCGTATCGAGCGGGCCTATTCGAAGGATCACATTCTCGAGCTCTATCTCAACCAGATCCTGTTCGGGCACGGCTCCTACGGCCTCGCGGCCGCCGCGCTCAACTATTTCGACAAGGCAGTTGACGAGCTGACGCTGGCCGAGGCCGCCTATCTCGCGGCCCTGCCGAAGGCGCCCTACAATTATGACCCCGTGCGCCATCACGCGGCGGCCATCGCGCGGCGCAACTGGGTGCTCGCGCGCATGCACGAGAACGGCTACATCTCGAAGGAAGAGATGCAAGCGGCACAGGCCGAGCCGCTCGGTGTGCGGCCGCGCACCCTCGAGCACCGCTTCCGGGCCGATTATTTTGTCGAGGAAGTGAGGCGCGAGCTTGTCGAACGCTACGGTGCGGCCACGCTCTATGACGGTGGCCTGTCGGTGCGCACGACGCTCGAGCCGCGGCTCGAGGCCATCGCCGAGACTGCACTTCGGCAGGGACTGATCACCTATGACCGGCGCCACGGCTGGCGCGGGCCCATCACCCGACGCTCGACAAGCGGCGACTGGGCGACGCGTCTCGCCAATGTGCCGCAGCCGCTCGGCATCGAGTCCTGGCGGCTGGCTCTCGTTCATGATGTGCGCGCACAGGGCGCCGTCATCGGTTTCGCCGACCGCAGCTTCGGCCTTATCCCCTTCTCCGAAATGCAATGGGCGCGGCCCTGGCGTCCAGGCCAGCGAGTCGGCCCGGCCCCGAAGGACCCCGGCGAGGTCCTGCATGTCGGTGACGTGATCGCGGTCGAACCGCTGGGTACGGCGGCCGAGGGCGTGACGCTGGACGATTTTTTCACCGCCGATGGCGAGGCGGTCGGGCAGGTGCCGGCCTATGGGCTGCGCCAGGTTCCCGATATCGAGGGCGCGCTGGTGGCGCTGGATCCCCATACCGGGCGCGTTCTTGCCATGGTCGGCGGCTTCGATTTCTCGCTGAGCCAGTTCAATCGGGCGACGCAGGCGCGCCGGCAACCCGGTTCCGCCTTCAAGCCCTTCGTCTACACGGCGGCACTCGAGGCCGGCTTCACGCCCTCGTCGCTGGTGCTCGATGCACCCTTCGTCATTGACCAGGGCGAAGGGCAGGGCAAGTGGAAGCCACGCAATTCCTCAAACCGTTTCTACGGCCCCTCGACACTTCGTCTCGGCCTCGAGAAGAGCCGCAATCTGATGACCGTGCGGGTGGCGCAGTATATCGGCATGCAGCGGGTGATCGATGTCGCCCGGCGCTTCGGGCTCGGTGCCGACATGAAGCCGACGCTTGCCCATGCGCTCGGCGCCGGTGAGGTGACGCCGCTCGAGTTGACCTCTGCCTATGCCATGTTCGTGAACGGCGGCAAGCGGATCCACCCGACGCTCATCGACCGCATCCAGGATCGCCATGGCCGCACCATCTACAGGCACGACACACGCCCCTGTCCGGGCTGCGATGCGGCGGAATGGACCGGGCAGCCGCCGCCCGAGATTCCCGACGATCGTGAGCAGATCGTCGATCCGCGCATCGCCTACCAGATCGTGCACATGCTCGAAGGCGTGGTGCAGCGTGGCACCGGGCGCCGCATTGGCACACTGGGAATCCCGCTCGCCGGCAAGACGGGGACGACCAACGATGCCTTCGATACCTGGTTCGTCGGCTTCTCCCCCGATCTCGCGGTCGGGGTCTTCGTCGGCTTCGATCAGCCGCGGTCGCTCGGCCCCGGTGAGGAAGGCTCGAGCGCGGCGGCGCCGATCTTCCGTCAGTTCATGGCCGAGGCGCTGAAAGGGCAGCCACCAATCCCCTTCCGCATACCCGAAGGCATCCGTCTGGTGCGCGTCAGTGCTACAACCGGCCTGCCGGCGCGACCGGGCGAAAAGAACGTCATCCTCGAGGCCTTCATTCCCGGCACCGAACCCGATCCGTCGAAAGTGGCCGTGCTTGACGGTCCGGGCTCGCTGGGGCAAGAGGGCACCTTGCGAAAGGGCACCGGCGGCCTTTATTGAAGACCGGCCCTGTCGCCTTCGAACGGAAATGAGGACTCCCATGCGCGCCGAAGCCCAGGCTCTGGTGGACAAGATCAAGCAGTCGCTGGCACTGCTGAGGAGGCATCTTTGACTGGGATGCCGCCATTGACCGCCTCGACGAACTGAACAGCGAAGTCGAGAATCCCGACCTCTGGAACGATCCCGATCGCGCACAGGCCCTGATGCGTGAGCGCACGCGGCTGGATGCCGCGATCTCGGCCTGTCGCGATATCGAACGCGACCTCGCCGACACCGTGGAGCTGATCGAACTCGCCGAAGCCGAGGGCGATGAGGCGATGATCGAGGAGGGGGTGCAGACGCTCGAAAAGCTTGCCGCCCGCGCGCGCGAGAAAGAGATCGAGAGCCTGCTCTCCGGCGAGGCTGACGCCGCCGACTGCTATATCGAGATCCACTCCGGGGCCGGCGGCACCGAAAGCCAGGACTGGGCCGAAATGCTTCTGCGCATGTACATGCGCTGGGCCGATCGTCGCGGCTACAAGACGGAAATCATCCATTACGCGCCGGGCGAGGAGGCGGGCATCAAGTCGGCGACAATTCTGGTGCGTGGCGAGAATGCCTATGGCTGGGCCAAGACCGAGTCCGGGGTTCACCGGCTTGTCCGCATCTCGCCCTTCGACAGCTCCGCTCGCCGGCACACGAGCTTTGCCTCGGTGTGGGTCTATCCGGTCGTTGACGACACCATCGAGGTCACCGTCGAGGACAAGGACCTGAAGGTCGACACCTACCGTTCGTCCGGTGCCGGCGGTCAGCATGTCAACAAGACCGATAGTGCGGTCCGCATCACACACATTCCAACCGGAATCGTTGTCGCCTGCCAGAACGAGCGTTCGCAGCACAAGAACCGTGCCACGGCGATGAAGATGCTCAAGGCGCGGCTTTATGAGCTCGAGCTGCAGAAGCGGGAGGAGGAAGCGGCGGCCGCCGAGGCACAGAAAAGCGACATCGGCTGGGGGCACCAGATCCGGTCCTATGTCCTGCAGCCCTATCAGATGGTCAAGGATCTGCGCACCGGCATCGAGACGAGCCAGCCCGACAAGGTCCTCGATGGCGACATCGACAGCTTTCTCGCCGCGGCCCTCGCCGCGCGCGTTCACGGCGAGGGCGGTCCCACGGACAGCGACGCGGCGGCCGGCGAGGACCTTGCCGACGCCTAGCTTGTGGCTTGCGCGCGCCGCCCTTTCGGGAGCGGGGATCAGGGGTCGAAGCGGGTGCCGCCGGTTGTCGGCTCCGGCACGCCGGTGGTGCGGGGAAAGCTGATCGGCAGTCCTGTAAGAC
>RFKS01000061.1 GCA_003694205.1 Alphaproteobacteria bacterium
CGATCGACCGCTTCGAGGAGCAGCTCAAATCCTTTGACGCCAGTGCCGAGGCAGCCGGCGCGCGTCTGATGGAGCGTCTCTCCGGCTTCCGCGAGGGATTTGCGGGCGATGCTGCGGCGCTCGAGGAACAGGCGGCCCAAGGCGTGGCCGAGCTCGAGCGTCTCGCCCGGACCCTCGCCGACCAGGCCGAGATCGTCGCCGCGGCGGCCGGCGAGGCGGCGAAGAACATGGGCGAGGCCGGGGCTCGCATGGACGAGCGCAGTGCCAATCTGGGTCAGCTTCTCGATGACATGCGGCGGCGTATCGAGGAGGTCGGCGATCGTCTCGCCAGCGAGCGCAAGGCGCTCGCCGAGGCCTCCGAAGCCAGCGCCGGCACGGTTCTCGAGGCGGCGGAGCGCTTCCGGTCGCAGACCGATGCCCTCAATGAACAGGCGGAATCCGTCGCCGGCCGCATGCTGGAGAATGCCGAGGCCCTGGATACCGAGATCGCGCGTATAGACGAGCGCGGACGCGGCGCCGTCGAGACGCTTGACGCCGCGGTGGCACGGCTGCGTGAGGAGGGCCAGGGGCTGATGGGCGTCCTCGAGCGATCCTCGGAGTCGCTGGGTCAGGCGGCCACCGCCTTCGGCGGCGAGCGCGAGCGCATCCTCGCCGACACCAACACGGCCGCCGAGCGGCTGTCAGAAGCGGCCGAGCTCGTGGCCGAGAAAGCGGGCGCCATGAGGCTTGCCGGGGATTCGACCAAGGGCGAGCTTGATGCGGTGGCGCAGCATTTCGCGCTCGCCGCCGAACGGCTGCGCGATGCCACCGAGGCCGCGAAGCGTTCGGTCAGCGAATCGGGAGAGGTCTTCGAGGCGCGCCTCGCCTCGGCGATAGCCAAGGGGCTGCGTGAGGTCGGGCAGTCGATGGACACGCTCAACACCATGTTTGGCGCCGAGGTGAACGAGCTTGAGGAGAAGATCACAAAGACGCTCGACGCCACCGTCACGGCATTGCGCGAGGCGGCCTCGGAGGCCGGAGCGGAGAGCGAGCGCATGGCGGCGCGGCTGGCCGAGCAGTCGGACAAGCTGGTGCACCGGGCGACCAGCTTTCTCAACAAGTCCGAGGAGATCGAGCGCCGCATCCTTGCCAATTCGCGCGATGCCTTCGTGCGCACCTCCTCGCTGCTCATCGAGAGTCTGCAATCGGCGGCGGTCGATATCGACAAGATTCTCGAGACCGAGGTCCCCGACGATGTCTGGCAGCGCTATCTCGAGGGCGACCGCTCGATCTTCTCGCGCCGCACGGTCAGGCTCGCCGATCGCAAGACGCGCGCCCGCATCCGCGATGTTTTCGAGCATGACCGCGAGTTCCGTGACACTGTCCTCAAGTATTTCCGCGATTTCGAGGCCCTGATGGAACAGGTGATGACGCGCGACCGGCACAGCACGCTGTCGGTGACGCTTATCTCCTCGGAGATGGGCAAGCTCTATGTGCTTCTCGCACAGTCCTTGAAAAAACTTCGCTAACTTACGGAAGAATCAGCAAGGGGGGCTCGAACCGATGCGTCTGGCAAAACTTGTGTGCGCCCTCGCCGTCCTCGGCCTCGCTGGCGCCTGCGCGCCATCACAGGAGGAGGCCGGAAGCGCCGAAGGCGTGGTGGCGGACAAGCCGGTGCGCTGGCGGCTCGCCTCCACCTACCCGTCCTCGATCGTCATTCTGGGCTCGATGGGAAAGCGCATCGAGACGCTTGCGCGCGCGGTCTCGGGCGGCGACATCGAACTCACCTTCTATGAGCCAGGCGCCCTCACCCCGCCCTTCGAAATCTTCGACGCCGTCTCCTATGGCGCCATCGAGGCGGGGTGGTCGACACCGGGCTATTGGGCCGGTCGCGAACCCGCATTGCAGCTCTTCGCTGCCGTGCCTTTCGGTCCTTCGGCGGCGGAGTATCTCGCCTGGTTCGACTATGGCGGCGGGCGCGAGATTTTCGAGGACATCTATCATCGTCACAACATCCACAGCCTGATCTGCGGCATCTCGCCGCCGGAGGCCGCCGGCTGGTTCAAGAAGCCGATCGAGACCGTGGACGACTTCAAGGGGCTGCGGGTGCGCTATTTCGGCCTCGGTGGCAAGGTGCTCGAGAAGCTCGGCGCCTCGGTGCAGCTCCTCTCGGGCGGCGAGATCTTTCAGGCGCTCGAGCTCGGCGCCATCGACGGCAGCGAATATTCGGTGCCTGCGGTCGATTTCAGGATGGGCTTCTATCAGGCCGCAAAACATTATTATTTTCCCGGCTGGCACCAGCAGTCGACCTTTTTCGAGCTAATGATCAATCTCGATGCCTGGAAGAGCCTTAGCGCCATGCAGCAGGCGCAGATCGAGGCGGTGTGCTCGGAGAACATCCGCTATGGCCTGTCGGAGGGCGAGGCCCTGCAGATCGACGCCATGCGGGCGCTTGAGGATAAGGGCGTCGTCTTTCACCGCTTTTCGCCCGAGGTGCTGGCGGCATTGCGCAAGGCCTGGGGCGAGGTTGCCGCGGAGCTGTCGGCGGAGAACGCGGACTTCCGGCGTGGTTGGGAGAGCCTCAAGGCCTTCCGCGAGGCGCATGCGGTGTGGCGCGAGCGCGGCTATCTCCGGGAGTAGGCGACGGTGAGCGGTGCCCTCCTCCGTATTGCGGACCACATCGAGACGGCGGTGCGCTGGATCGGCCGCCGGGCCGGCTGGCTTGCCCCGCTGCTTATGCTCCTCATCGTTGCCGATGTCGTCCTGCGCCGCGCCCTCGGTACCAGCTCGTCGAAGATCCAGGAACTCGAATGGCATCTGCATGGCGCACTCTTCCTGCTCGCCATGGGCTTTGCCTATCTCGAGGGCGCGCATGTGCGGATCGAGGTGCTGCACGAGCGTCTCTGGCCGCGCAGCAAGGCCTGGATCGAGTTCCTCGGCCTTGCGCTCACGCTCCTACCCTACTGTGCCGCCATCCTGTGGTTCGGCTGGGATTATGTACTGCGCGCTGTGCTGAGCGGCGAGGCGAGCCCCTCGCCCACCGGCCTTCCTATGCGCTGGATCATCAAGTCCGTCCTGCTTGCGGGCTTCATCATCCTCGCCCTTGCCGGCTTCGCACGATTTCTGAAGGCCGGCATCTATCTTTTCGGCCCAAAGGCACTTTCCGAGCGCACCGGTTTCGCACATGGCGAGGCCGCGGAAAGCCATATCGAGGAGGACCGCATCTGATGATGATCGAGCTTCTCCCGGTGTGGATGTTCGTCGTCCTTGCCGTATTGCTGTTTTCCGGCCTGCCGGTCGCCTTCGTGCTCGGCGGTACGGGGCTGGCGTTCTGGCTCCTGGCGGTCGGCCTCGGGATCGAGAACCATCTGAGCTTCTTTCTTGTCGTCGGGCGCATCTTCGGCGAGGTCGTCGACAATCTGGTGCTGGTCGCCATTCCCATGTTCATTCTCATGGGCACGGCGCTTGAGAAGAGCGGTATCGCGAGCGATCTGCTCGCGACGCTGCAGGTGCTGACGCGCCGGGTCCCGGGCGGCCTCGCGCTCTCGGTGACCCTGCTCGGGATCATCATGGCGGCGACCACCGGCATCATCGGTGCGAGCGTCGTCATGATGACTCTAATGGCGCTGCCGGTCATGGTCGAGCGCGGTTATGACAACCGGCTTGCGACCGGAACGATTGCCGCTTCGGGCACCCTCGGCATCCTGATCCCGCCCTCGATCATGCTCGTGGTCATGGCCGATCTGCTCGGCACCTCGGTCGGCACGCTGTTCATGGCCGCGATCGGGCCCGGCGTCCTGCTCTCGCTTCTTTACCTTCTCTACATCTATGCCCGATCACATCTCGCACCCCATCTGGCACCGCCGATGCCGCGCTCCGAGGGGCCGGAGAGCTGGGCCGCGCTCGCACGCATGGTGGCCTCGAGCCTGGTGCCGCCAGTGGTCCTGATCATACTCGTGCTGGGCTCCATCTTCGCCGGCTTCGCGACCCCCACCGAGGCGAGCGGCGTCGGCGCGGCCGGCGCCATTCTGCTCGCGCTCGCCAAGGGACGCCTCGACCGCGCGGGCTGGCGCGAGATCATGGACCGGACGACGCTCACCACCGCGATGCTGTTCGGCATCTTCGTCGGCGCGACGGCCTTTTCCTATGTCTTCGCGCTGCTTGGCGGGCACGATCTCATTGTCCAGTTCGTGGAGGCGCTTGGCGCCGGCCCGTGGAGCATCCTGCTCATCCTCATGGTGGTCGTCTTTGCGCTCGGCTTTTTCTTCTACTGGATCCAGATCACCCTTATCGTGCTACCGGTCTTCGCGCCGGTCATCCGCGCTCTCGATTTCGGTGGCCACGTGCCCTGGCCGGAGCTGACGATTCCCTGGTTCGCCGTCCTCGTCGCGGTGAACCTGCAAACGAGCTTTCTCACGCCGCCCTTCGGCTTTGCCCTCTTCTACATGAAGGGTGTGGCGCCTGCGGGCGTGAAGATGCAGCATATCTATGCCGGCATCGTGCCCTTCGTGCTGCTGCAGATCCTTGGCCTCGTGCTGGTGATGGCCTGGCCGGAGATCGCGCTGTGGCTGCCCGCGCGCATGGAATGAGGACGCCGCCCTGCCCTACTCATAATGGGTCCACATGCGGATGATCTTGACGATTCTGTCCGCTTCGATCACCTGGTAGACAAGGCGGTGCTGGAGCGTGATGCGACGCGAATAAGCACCAGCGAGATCACCGACAAGCTTTTCGTAACGTGGCGGGCTTTGAAACGGATCTGCGGCCAAAATGTCGAGCAGCCGCTGTACCTTGGGGCGCAATCCCGCTGCCGCTATCTTGCGGGCATCCTTTTGTGCCTGCTTCGTATAGAGCAGGCGCCAGCTCACCAGCCCGGGTCCGCGTCACATTCGGAGGCCGGGGTCTCGAGACCGGCACGGATCGACTCCCGCATGCCCGGCTGTGAAACGAGGTACAGCGTTTCCTGGAGCGCCGACCAATCCTCTTCGGAGACCAGAACGGCATTGTGCCGCTTGCCACTGATGGCAACCGGCCGATGCGATTCGGCAACCTCGTCAATGAGGCGAAACAGCCTCGCGCGGGCCTGGCTTGCTGACAGAATGGACATGTGCGCTCTCCTACATCCATCAAGATGTACGCTTTTCCGTACGTCGTCAAGGCATGGGTGGAAGCGCATGCGACCGCGCCCAGGCGATGCAGGCCGCCTGCGCCGGAGTCGGCCGGCGAGGCATCTCCGCGATCATCGCGGCGAGATCGGCGATCTCGTCGACATCGGTCAGGGTCATGAGCGGCAGCGGTTGCGTGAGCCCGGCTTCGGCGAAACCGGCGAGCAGGTCCGCCCGCGCGTGGGGACCGGAGTAGCGCGGGCTTTTCCACAATTCCGGCGGTATCGGCCGGCGGCCGCCGAACAGCCAGAAACCGCCGTCCGACGCCGGGC
>RFKS01000062.1 GCA_003694205.1 Alphaproteobacteria bacterium
CGGCCCTCGGCTGCCCGTTCCTGCTTGTTGCCGGCAACTATCTCGGCACGCTGAGCCACAGCATCGCGACCGTGGAGGCGCTCGCCGCACGCGGGCTCCGGCCCCGCGCGATCATTCTCAGCGATCGTGGCGACGGGCCGGTCGCGGTCGCAGAGACCGCGAGCGCGCTGACGACGCGTCTGCGACTGCCGGTCCACATCCTGCCGACCCTTGAGGGTACGGCACCCTGGCAGCGGGCCCCGAATCTCCTCGCGCCGCTCGGCATGATCTGACGGGTCAGCACGCCGCGCCCCGGCAGAGCCTGCCGGGTTGGTCGGGGCTGGCATCCACGGCCGCTGGGGAATCGCTGTGCAATCAATACCTTCCCCCCGCCATGCGTACTGGCCCGAGTCTTGCTGGGACAGGGTGAACGCAACCGGCCATGGAGGAGCCAGCGATGCCCGAGATCCAGGATTTCGACCCCGATGTCTATTTCGGAATTGCCGCCGAGAACCTGCTCCGGAATTTTGGCGAGCGCGCTCTCTATTATGCGGAGGAAGCGCTGAAGAAAATGCGCGCGCTCGGCGACGACGATGGTTTCGACATGTGGCTTGGCATCCAGCGACAGATGATCGAGCGCGTCCGACGCACACATATTCCCGAAGGCGCAACGATCCACTGAGTCCTGGATCAGCGAGCCGGCGCCGCGAAGGCCGCCGCAGGATCGAGCCCCATCTCGGCAAGCGTCAGGGGATCGGGCCCATTCCAGCCGAAACGCCGCCAGTCGACCCGCCCGTCGGCACCGAATTCGACGCCCTCGGCGACAAGGCGCCGCCGCTGTTCGGCACCACCGGCGTGCCCCGAAATCCCGCCATGGGCATTGATCACCCGATGCCAGGGAAGCTCGCCACTCTCGCCGCGACCGGCAAGCGCGTAGCCGACCATGCGCGGCGTGACACCCGGGAGATAGCCGGCGATCTGGCCGTAGCTCGCCACGCGCCCGCGGGGAATCAGGCGCACAAGCGCCAGGATCTGCTCGGTTTTGCGCGCCTGCACGCGAATCCTCCCAAATGGGTCGGAACCGATCCGGCTTAGCCTTCCCGGGCCATATCCCGCAAGGCCTTGACAGCGACCGGATGCTTGCGCACGCATAGCCGGACGTCCCGCTCCTGGGGCGCGGTCGAGAGGTATACGGGTGTCATGGCGGTTCTGGGAGTTATTGGCGGCAGCGGTCTCTACGACCTCGAGGGACTCGAGGATGTGCGCTTTGAGGCCGTCGAGTCGCCGTTCGGGACGCCCTCGGATCTCATCGTGCGGGGACGGCTCGGGGACCACGAGCTCGCCTTCCTGCCGCGCCACGGCCGCGGCCATCGCCTCATGCCGTCGGGCATCAACTACCGCGCCAACATCGACGCGCTGAAGCGTCTTGGCGTCACCGATATTCTGTCCCTTAGTGCCTGCGGCTCGCTGCGCGAGGACTTCGCGCCCGGCGACTTCGTTCTCGTCGACCAGTTCATCGACCGCACGCGCGCCCGTGCCAGCAGCTTTTTCGGCAATGGCCTCGTCGCCCATGTCTCCATGGCCGAGCCGACCTGCCGCCGGCTGCGCCAGGCGGTCGCCGATGTGGCGCAGACGCTCGACATCCGGGTTCATGATGGCGGCACCTATGTCGTGGTCGAGGGGCCGCAATTCTCGAGCCGTGCGGAATCCGAACTCTACCGCGCATGGGGTGCCGACATCATCGGCATGACCAACCTGCCGGAGGCGAAACTCGCCCGCGAAGCGGAAATCTGCTACCTCAGCGTCGGCATGGTCACCGACTATGACTGCTGGCATGATGATCACGCAGCGGTCGAGGTTGCGCATGTGCTGCGAATCCTCGAGGCCAATGCGGCGGCGGCACGGCAGCTCGTCGCCGCGGCGGCGCCGGCGATCCTGTCGCGACGCCCGGACGTCTGCCCCGCCGGCTGCGACCGGGCCCTCGAGAACGCCATCGTCACCGCAGCCGAGATGCGCGACGGTGGTCTCGTTGCCAGGCTCGACGCGGTCGCGGGACGCGTCCTCGGTCGAGGACCCTAGCCACGCATCGCCGAAGAAGGATCGCCAGAGAAGGATGCCCATCAAGCGCAGGACCCCGGACGAGCCGCCGCCCGACCCCACCGGGTGGGCGACATCGCGAATCCGGACGATCCCGGATTTTCCGAAGCCGGGTGTGCTGTTCCGCGATATCACGACGCTGCTTGCCGACGCCCGGGGCTTCCGCAAGGCGGTCGACGAGCTCGTGCAGCCCTATGCCGGTGTCTCGATCGACAAGGTCGCCGGCATCGAGGCGCGCGGCTTCATCCTCGGCGGCGCGATCGCACATCAGCTCGGCTGCGGATTCATTCCGGTGCGCAAGGCGGGCAAGCTGCCGCACCGCGTGCTCGGCGAATCCTATACGCTCGAATATGGCGAGGACCGCCTCGAGATCCACGAGGACGCGATCGCCCATGGCGATTTCGTCCTCGTCGTCGACGATCTGATCGCCACCGGGGGAACCGCCGAGGCCGCCATCCGACTCGTGCGCAAGGCCGGAGGACAAGTGGTCGCCGCCTGTTTCGTCATCGATCTTCCCGATCTCGGGGGCAGCGAGCGGGTACGGCGCATGGGGGTGGACGTGATCACCCTGTGCGAGCTCGAATCCGGCGAAACGGCGCACGCGTCTTGAGCCAGACCAATATGTCGGCGGCTCAGTCTGCCGGCGCGAGGATGCGCCGCAGAACGCCGAGATAGATGTCTCGCAGCGCCAGGATGTCGTCGATGGCCGCGGCCTCGTTCGCCTTGTGCATGGTCGCCCCGACGAGCCCGAACTCGACCACCGGACAATAGGCACGGATGAAGCGCGCATCCGAGGTGCCACCGGTGGTCGACAGCTCCGGTCGCCGCCCGAGGCGCTCCTCGATGGCGCCAACGACGGCCTCCGTCAGCGTCCCCGGCGGCGTGCGGAACGCCTCGCCCATGACGACGATGTCGAGCTCATAGTCGAGCCCGGTCGTGCCGAGCCGGTCGTGGAGCCACGTCTCGAGACTGTCCGCGCTGTGCAGGTCGTTGTAGCGGATGTTGAACCATGCCTCGGCGCGCCCCGGAATGACGTTGGTCGCGTGATTGTCGACCTTGAGATTGGTGATTTCGAGATGCGAGGGCTGAAAATGGGCGCTGCCGGCATCGAGCGGCTCGGCGAGCAGCGCGTCGAGAAGGCGCATCAGGCGCGGGATCGGATTCTCCGCCAGATGGGGATAGGCGACATGGCCCTGATGTCCCTCCACGACAAGTCGCGCATTGAGGCTGCCGCGGCGACCGATCTTCACCATCTCTCCGAGACGGCTCGGATTGGTCGGTTCGCCGACGAGGCAATGGTCGGGGATATGGCCCTTGTCCGCCATCCAGGGCAGCATGGCCGCGGTGCCGTTGATTGCCGGGCCTTCCTCGTCGCCGGTGATGAGAAGGGAGATGGACCCGGAAAAGTCCGCCCCCCGCTCCTCGACATATCCTGCCACAGCGGCGATGAAGGCGGCGATCGCGCCCTTCATGTCGGCGGCACCGCGTCCGACCACGGCGCCGTCGACAATCTCGCCGGCGAAGGGGTCGACCTGCCATGCCTCGGGGTGGCCCACCGGAACCACATCGGAATGGCCGGCAAAGCAGAAATGCGGTGCGCCCTCTCCGAGACGGGCGAAGAGATTGTGCACGGCCTCGGTGCCCGGAGCCGCAATCTTGCGCCGCCAGGTGCGAAAGCCCATGGCCTGCAAGGGGGCCTCGATGAGATCGAGCGCGCCGGCATCATGCGGCGTCACCGACGGGCAGCGCACGAGCGCCTGCGTCAGGGCCACCGGATCGATCCGCAAGGCGGCGGTGGCGGCGATCGGAGCGGCGCGATCCGTCATGACCCTCTCAGGAGATCGTTGATGGCCGTTTTTGCACGCGTCCGGGCATCAACATGCTTGACGATCACGGCGCAGTAAAGCCCCGGACCGGGCGAGCCGTCCGGCAGCGGCTGCCCGGGAAGCGACCCCGGAACGACGACGGACCCGGCGGGAACGTGGCCACGATGGATCTCCCCCGTCTCGCGATCGACGATCTTCGTCGAGGCTCCGATATAGACCCCCATCGACAGCACGGCGCCCTCGCCGACAAGGACGCCCTCGGCGATCTCCGAGCGCGCACCGATGAAGCAGTTGTCCTCGATGATGACCGGCGCCGCCTGCAGCGGCTCGAGCACACCGCCGATGCCGACTCCGCCCGAGATATGGACGTTCGCACCGATCTGCGCACAGGAGCCGATGGTCGCCCAGCTGTCGATCATCGTGCCCTCACCGACATGGGCGCCGATATTGACAAAGGACGGCATGAGCACGGCCTCGCGTCCGATATGGGCGCCACGGCGCACGATTGCACCTGGTACGGCGCGGAAGCCGGCGGCACGGAAGCGGACCTCGTCCCAGCCGTCGAATTTCGACGGCACCTTGTCGAACCAGACCCCGGCATGGCCGGCACCACCTGGAATGATGGCCATGTCGTTGAGACGAAAATAGAGCAGGACGGCCTTTTTCAGCCATTGCCGCACCTGCCAGCGGCCATCCTCCTTCTCGGCGATGCGCAGGCGGCCCGAATCGAGCCCGGCGATGGCCTCGTCGACGGCCTCGCGCACCACACCCCGTGTTTTCGGGCCAAGCGAATCCCGCTCTTGCCAGGCACTCTCGATCAGGGATCGGATATCGGTCGATGTCACGGGTGCCCCATCTCCGCAATCTCACGCCGCCGCATGCTGTGCCGCGGCCGGCGCAGCATAGTGAGGGGTCCCGCGAAGTCAACCGGAGGGAGACGGTCCGAAAGGCAGGCCGGAAAGGACGCTCACGCCTGTGCGTTCAGGAAGGCGACCAGATCGGCGATCTCGTAATCGACGGCCGCCGGCTGATGATCGACCGCGCCCCAGGCATAGCTTGTCCGGAGCCAGACCGTGGTCACGCCGCGTGCGGCGGCAGGCACGAGATTGCGCGCCATGTCCTCGACCATCACGGCGCGCCCGGGATCGATGGCAAACCGGTCAAGAAAGCGGTCAAAGCTCGATTCCGCCGGTTTCGGCTCATAGTCGGCAGCCACGAGATCGAAGATGCCGTCGATCTCCTCGGCAATGGCCAGTCGTGCGAGTACGCGTTCGGCATGGCGGGCCGAGCCGTTGGTGTAGACGAGGCAGCGTCCGGGAAGGGAGGCCAGCGCCTCGCCGAGGTCGCGGTCCGGCACCAGGGCGTCGAGATCGATATCGTGAACATGCTCGAGAAAGCGCTCGGGCGGCACATCGTGCTCGAGCATGAGCCCCCTGAGCGTCGTGCCATGGCGCAGGAAATAGTCCTTCTGGAGCGCCCGTGCCGATGCCTCGTCGATTCCGAACAGCTCCGCGATGAACCCGCCCATGCGCTGATCGATCTGGTCGAACAGGGCACAGCCCGGCGAATAAAGCGTGTTGTCGAGATCGAAGATCCAGGTGTCGATCCCCGCCAGGCGCGGCACTGTGTCTTTCACGCAGAAACCTCTTTCCCCGATCCTGCCGCCGTCGGCCGACGCCGGAATTAAGGGCGCCTTAAGGCGATGTCCATAGTCTTGGTGCCGATGACGGACGAACCGGTTTCTTGCCACAGACGGCGGCGACAATGAAGGGCTGTGCCTTGCAGACCGCAAGCTTCATGCCGCGCCTGCAGCGTCTTATCGACGCCGCGGACGGTCCGGCGCTTGTCGTGCGAACGAGCGGCGAATGCCTCGCCGCCAACGCCGCCGCGCGCCCCCTGTGCGAGGCACTCAGGCGACGTGATCCGGAATTGCGCGGCCTCATTCTCAGCGCCACCGCGGGCGGCACGGTCACCGGCCGCGTCGTCCTCAATGGTGACAGCGAGGACCGGCGCGCCTTCGAAATATGTGTCGTTCCCGAAGATTCGGATCTCTTTCTTCTGGTCGCGCGCGACGTGACGATGGAGGACAACCTCACCCACGCCCTTTTGCGCAGCCGCGACCTCTACAAGGATCTCATGGCCTGCTCGGCGGATTTCGGCTGGGAGACCGATGCCGCGGGCGTCTTCACCTATATCAGCCCGGGCGGCGCGCTCGGATATTCTCCCCGCGAGCTCTTCGGCCAGCTGTCGCAGGCCATTCTCGGGCTGGGCGAACATGCCGATGACAATGTCTTCTCGACACGCCAGGCCCAGCGCGGGGCGCGAATCTGGGTTCGCGCCCGCGATGGCACAAGGGTGTTGCTTGTCGTCTCCGCGGTCCCGGTCCATGACAAGAACGGTGAATGGATCGGCGCCCGGGGCGTTGCCCGCGACATCACACGCGACCACGAACGGGAAGCGACACTCAGGCTTGACCAGGCGAGCCAGGCGCTGATGGGGCGGATCATCGTCGCCATCCGGAGCGAGGCCGATCCCGAGGATATCCTGCGCGCTGCCGCACAGTCGGCAGCCCAGGCGTTGCGGGCGCAGGCGGCGGTCATCCTCGCGCGTCGGAGCAAGGAAAAGACCACCATTACCGCACCGCTTGCGGAGAGCGCGGATCTCGATCGCATCGCCCGCGACGCCTTGACGGCATCGGATGCGGATGCCGAAGAAGAGGTCAGCGTCGGCCTCGATGCGGGAGAGCGGCAATGCCTCACTACCTGCATCGCGGCCAGCGCCGAGCTTCGCGCCGCCATCGTCTTCGCCCGCGACGTCGCGACCGAGCCTTGGCGAGCGCATGAAATCGAACTCGTTCACGGCATGGCCGGGCATCTCTCGATCGCGCTCAAACAGGCCGAGATACTCGAGCGTCTCGAGGCACTGTCGCGGCACGACGACCTGACCGGGCTGCTCAACCGGCGGGCACTCATGGCCGAGCTTGCGGATCGGCTGGCACAAGCCCGGCGCCATGGCCGCAGGGGCTGTCTGCTTCTCATCGATCTCGATCATTTCAAGGCCCTAAATGACAGCTA
>RFKS01000063.1 GCA_003694205.1 Alphaproteobacteria bacterium
GAATCGGATCGTGCGGCCCGAGGAAACTGTCCGAGCCGCCTTGATACATGAGCGGATCCTCCCAGAAGCTTTCGGGCATTTCCGCACCGCGTGCCTGGCGGACAAGCGCGACATGGTTCACATAGGCCGAGCCGTCGGCCCACTGGTAGGCGCGCGGCAGTGGCGACGCGCAGGCCGCCTCGTCGAAGGGCTCGCCGGCCACCTCACCCGCCTCGAGCGCGGTGGCGAGTGCCTCGAGCCGCGGTCGTACATTGGCCCAGTCGTCGAGGGCCGCCTGCAGCGTCGCCGCGATTCCGTCGGCCGATGCCATGCGCGTGCCGTCACGGCTGACGACCACCAGCCGCCCGTCCCGACCCTCCTTCAGGGATGCCAGTCTCATTCCATTTCTCCTCGGCTTTATCTCGGGGCATCACCGTAACCGGGCCAGCCATTCCCCGTCACGACCTAAAGCACAACAAATCTGTTGCCTTTGTTCTGGATTATATACAACAAAAATGTTATGCTTGTGGTAAGCTTCGCGATGGCAATTCCAATTTTTCATTCATTAAGTGATAGCGAGAGACCCAACGGCGATGAACAGCAAGGAGTTGAAGAGATTTCTCAAGAAGCACGGCTGCCGGTTCGAGAGCCACAAGGGGGGATCGGGCCATCTCACGATTCTCCGCGGCGAACGGCGAAGCCAGTTGCCCATGCATGGGAGTCGCAAGGATCTGCCCAAGGGGCTGGTGGTAAAGATTCTCAAAGATCTCGGGATCGATGAGTGACGCGCAATGAAGAGAGAGGAGGACAGGTTTTGATGAATGCAGAACGAGCGTTGGCCTATCCGGTCCATCTGAGGAAGGAGGGGGAAGCCATCCTTGTGACCTGCCCCGACCTGCCCGAAGTCACGACTTTCGGGGAGGACGAGGCAGACGCGTTGCTGCGTGCGAAAGGAGCGATCGAAGAAGCGCTGGCCGCCCGCATTGCCCATCGCGAGGACATTCCGAGACCTTCTTCCGCGAACGGTGAGCGAACTGTGCCACTGGATACCAACGCCGCGCTCAAGGTGTTGCTTTGGCGGACGATGCGCGAGAAGGGTCTGCGCAAGGCCGACCTCGCGCGCCGGCTCGGCTGGCATGCGCCGCAGATCGACCGCATCCTCGACCTCAATCATCACAGCCGCACCGACCTGCTCGATCAGGCCTTCGCCGCATTGGGACGGCGCGTTCTCGTGGCGATTGACGATGCCGCCTGAAGCCGCAAATCACCCTACCTCCGGCCCGGCGGACCAGCTTTTCCAGTAATCCGCCCACTCGATCGTCTCTGCCGCGGGGCTCGTGTCGAGGGCGTCGCGGGTATCGATCATCACCGCCACCTCGTCGGTTTCCTTGCGCGCGTGGCGCGCGCCGGCGGCAAAAGCCTTCGGGTGTGGCCCGTGCGGAAAGCCGCAAGGGTGCAGCGTGATCATGCCGGGATGGATGTTGTCGCGACTGAAGAACTGCCCGCGATGATAGAAGATGAACTCGTCATAATCGTCATTGCTGTGGAAGAAGGGCACCTTGAGCGCACCGGGGTCGGACTCGATCGGGCGCGGCACGAAGGTGCAGACGACGAAGCGGTCGGCGACGAAGGTGGTGTGCGCCGAGGGCGGCAGGTGGTAGCGGTGGCTCATCAGCGGCCGGATGTCGCGCCAGTTGAGCTTCACCGGCACGAGGTCGCCCTTCCAGCCTACCGCGTCCAGCGGATTGAAGGGATAGGTGATGGTCGTCAGCGTGCCGCGCCGCTTGACGCGCACGGCCCATTCACGCTCTTTCGCCCGCTGGGCGAGAAAGGCCTCGTCGAGCTCTGGCGTCTCGAGCACTGCCGGATCGAAGATCGCGTGCGGCCCGACGAGTCCCTTCTCCGGCATCCGGTAGGCGCCGTTTGTCGCCTCGATGAGCAGGAGCCTCGTGGCTTGCGACGGTTCGAGCCGCCACATGGTGCCGCGCGGCAAGAGGATATAGTCGCCCTCTCGATAGGCGAGATGGCCGAAATCGCAGAAAAGGTCGCCCTCCCCTTCATGCACGAAGATGAGCTCGTCGCCGTCGCCATTGCGCACGAGATGATCCATCGCTCCGGCGATCGCGAGGTGACGGATCCGGACCTGCGCGTTGCCAAGCAGCGGCACCGCATCCCAGGGGCTTGCCCCGGCTGCGTCGAGCTTCGTCGTATCAAAGGCGCGCGGACGCAAGGGGCCGTCGAAGCCGGTCCATCCGGTTGGCGGATGACGGTGATAGAAATGGGTGGCCGGGCCGAAGAACCCCTCCTTGCCCATTTCGCGCTCGTAGGTGCCGGCCGGCAGATCGGCATGAGCCTGGCGCGAACACGCACCCGCACGGCGCGGAAAGCTCAACCATTTGCGCATCGTCACCGGCCTCCCCGCTAAAAAGCTAAGCGTCCGCCGGGCTCAGATAGCCGCGCCGGATCTGGTCGGCCTCGATCGACTCGAAGAGCGCCTTGAAATTGCCTTCGCCGAAGCCTTCATTTCCCTTGCGCTGGATGATCTCATAAAAGATCGGGCCGATCACGTTCTTGGTAAAGATCTGCAGCAGCAGGCCCCCGCCCTGCGCTTCGCCGCCGTCGATCAGGATGCGCCGCCGCCGCAATTCCTCGACCGGCTCGCCATGGCCGGGTAGGCGACCATCGATCGCCTCATAATAGGTGTCGGGCGTATCCTGGAACGCGATCCCGTTGGCGCGCAGCTTGTCGACGGTTTCATAAATATTTTCCGTCGCCAAGGCGATATGCTGGATCCCCTCACCCCGATATTCCTCGAGATACTCGTTGATCTGCGACTTCTCATCCTCCGACTCGTTCAGCGGGATGCGGATCTTGCCGTCGGGGCTCGCCAGCGCGCGCGAGACGAGGCCGGTGACGCGCCCCCTGATGTCGAAATAGCGGATTTCGCGGAAATTGAAGATGCCTTCATAGAAGTCCCGCCAGCGGTCCATCTGGCCCCAATAGACATTGTGGGTCAGGTGATCGATGGTCGTGAGCCCGGCGCCCCATCTCTTCATGTCCCGTTCCGCGTCAGGCAGCGGCTCATAGATATCGTCCCAGGCCGCCATTCCCTCTCCATCGACGAGATAGAGGCGCGAGCCTCCGATGCCTTCGATCGCCGGCCGGTCAAGTACCCGATCATCACCCTCGACGCCGCGCGCGCCGTGGCCGAGTGCGTGCGCATAGGCCGCTTCGGCGTCGGCGACGCGGAACCCCATGGCACAGGCGCATGGCCCGTGGGCGCGCGCGAATTCCGCCGCAAAGCCCTCTCGCTCGGCGTTGATCACAAAGTTGATATCGCCTTGCCGGTGCAATGTGATATCCCTGTTCCTGTGGCGCGCGACTGCGGGAAACCCGAGCTTCAGAAAAAGGTCGCGCAGCAATTGCGGATCGGGTGCGGCGTATTCGACGAAGGCGAATCCGTCCGTACCCGCGGGATTGGGAAGTGACCGTGTCATTCTGTCCATGCCCCCTTCGCGCGATGAGTGCGGCCGCGGCGACAGCCCGGGACACCGCTTCCGGCAATCAGTTTCATTTGAAACTAATATAAACCCGCTTGCGTCTGCGGGCAAGCATTCACAGGGAAAGGCACGCCACATGCCGAACGCCGAGGCTCTTGCCGCGCTCCGACTTCCGGGATTTCTCCCCTACCGGCTCGCCACGCTCTCAAACCGGATCAGCCGGACCATCGCGCGACTTTATTCGGAGCGTTTCGATCTCTCGATTCCGGAATGGCGCTGCATGGCCATTCTCGGGGAAACGCCGGACATTTCGGCCACCGAGGTCGCGGAGCGGGGTGCCCTCGACAAGGTCGCGGTGAGCCGGGCGATTGCACGTCTCAGGGCCAAGGGTCGGGTCGAACGGCACATTGCCCCCGACGACCGCCGTCGCTCGGTGCTTGCGCTGTCCGCCGCTGGAGAGAAAATCTATCGCGAGATCGTGCCGCTCGCACTTGCCTATGAGGAAGCATTGCTCAAGCGCCTGAGTGACGAGGAGCGTGCCACACTCGACCGCATTCTCCGGCGTCTCGAATCGATGGATCTCGAGAAGCTCGTCGAATGACCGCGCGATGCGCGCCCCGTGCCCTTCATGGAAGCGCCACGATCCCCCTGCCCTGCACCTGCTTGACGTGGACAGGCCGGCCGATGCTCTCTTCCGTCATCAGACGCTTGCAGAGAGCAAGGTCCGCGTCGGCAGAATTGGCGAGAAAGCGCGATCCGTCGGAATCGAGGCGACCGATGACGATCGCCCGCATCGTCCCGTCGCGGGCACACAGAACGGTGAACGCCTCGATACGACCGTCCCCCTCGGCATCGATGCGCAGCACGGGCGCCTGCAGACCGTCGATGACCGCTTGAAGCGGTGCCGGATCACGGCGCATCCACGGCGCCGCCGGCGCCGCGCTCTGGTAGACACCGAAACTGTGCTTGGTCAGGTACCAGCCGTTGCCGCTTACGAGGCCGCGCGCGCCGGGACGGGCCCGAAGGTGATCCACCATGGCGGCGATCGCATGCAGGGCATAGCCGTTGCCCGGCCCGCCATAGAAAGTGAGACCACCGGTGAGCGTCAGACCCCGCGGGTCGTCGAGGGCGAGCCCGAGCGCATCGGCGGCGAGTTCCACGGCGATGGGAAAGCAGCTGTAGAGGTCGAGGGCATCGATGTCGGCAATGTCGACGCCGGCCTGGTCCAGCGCGGCGCGCGCTCCGAGGCCGATCGCCGGTGCACTGTGGTAATCGACGCGCTCGCTGACAAACCACTTGTCGTCAATGTCCGCCGAGCCGGCGAGCCAGACCCACTTGCTCTCGTCGATGCCGAGCTCGCGTGCCACTTGTGTGGAGGTGAGCAGCACCGCCGCAGACTGATCAACGAACATGTTGGCACACATCAGTTTCGTATAGGGCCAGGCGACGAGGCGATTGCCGCTGTCGGGTGCCACGATCTCCTGCGCTGTGCGTGCAAGCGGAAGCACGGCCACGGCGTCGCGCGCCGCCGCCTCGGAAAAGCGCGCCCAGAGGTCCCCGACCGTCTCGAGATGACGCGCCATCGGGCGGTCGAGATGTGCGGCCCGGGCTGTCTCGAATAGGGCATAGGTGGCCGGCGGGTCGCCGAGCCCGTGCCGGAGCTCATGCGGCGAGACACCGGGCCGCGGATCGCCGATGACCTCGGGCGGTTCCGCTGCCGACTCCTGCCAGTGAAGCGGGCGCCCCTCACGGGCCGCCTGGGCGGCGGTACGCATGGCCTCGCCGGCAACGATGAGCGCCATTTCCGAGCGCTCGGTACGGATATCCTCGGCGAGCAGATTGACA
>RFKS01000064.1 GCA_003694205.1 Alphaproteobacteria bacterium
GGATTCGCCGCCGGCGGACCGCTGGCGCCGGGGCGGCCCGCGCTCGTCGGCGAGCAGGGGCCGGAGATCGTCGTGCCGCGCTTTGCCGGAGAAGTGGTGCCGCGGCGTATGCTCGGATCGGCGGACCAGCGCCCGGTCTCGATCACCATCAATATCGCCGGCGATTCCGCGCCGGCAGCCGGCCGCGAGAGTGCGACACAGATCGCGCTCGCGGTCCGGCGGGCGCTCCAGCGCGCCGAACGGCTGGCCTGAGTTCGGCGCGCGATGCTCTGGCGTGCAACAACGGGCGACCGCTTCGAGGAGCGGTTCATCACCCGCTTCGATCCCCGCTTCTGGACCGTCAACTTTCCACGGCCGATGATGGCGGCGGTGACCAATCCAGGCGGCGACGCGCTTGACGTTACCCTCGTCTTCTATGCCAAGGATGACCTTGCGGGGCTCATCTGGGAGAGCGAGGACACGCTCGATCACCCGCTGCTGGGCTATGCGACCAATCGCGATTATCGCGGCCTCGTGTTCAGCTTTCGCTGGCTGAGCCAGGGACTGAAGACCCTGCCGGAGGTCAATGGTCCGACGCTGACCATCGAGGGCCGCGATCAGACGGGCGCGCCGCGAACCTGGTTCGTGCGGCTGTGGAACTACGCCGTCGGGACCGCCGAGGACGCCGTCATCACGCTCGACTTCGACAATCTCGACGGCGGGTTTCTGCTCCCCGCCGAGGCCGATCCGGTGTGGGCGGGCGATATCGACCGGCTCTTCATCTCGATGGTGCCTCCCGAATTCGACGGTGTCGCGAGCGGGCCCCTAAGCGGCGGCCGTGTCGAGGCGACGCTCAGCCTGAGCGCGATGCGGACGCGGGGCGGCAATGCGGCACTCGCCATCGGCGACGATTATATGAAGCCGCACGAAACGCGCCTCGCCAACGGCTATGACGACAGCTTCAACATCACGCCGGCGCGGCTGGTGCGCAATCTCCTGCATCTCGGCTATCGCGACTGGCTCACCCATTATGTCGGCATGAGCCACTATTACAGCGTCGCCTGGGACGCCGATGAGGCGCGCTATATCGTCGATCCGGCACTCCCTGTCCTCAATGTCGCGACGGTGGCCTGGCACAGCGACCTCTTCGCCCGTCTCGCGCGCTTCGGATTTCGTCTCGCGCTCTCCCTCTCGTTCGAGCTGCTGGCGCAGAACGCGCCCGCCGACTGGTCGCAACGCGCCTTCGATGGCGCGCAGGCACTCACCGCCTGGGTGCCGCCCTCGACATTGCTGCAGCCCACGAATACGACCGCCATGGGTTATCTCAAGAGCGTCTATCAGGCGTTCGGCGATCTCATGGTCGCGGCCGGGCTGCCGCCGATCTTCCAGATCGGCGAGCCCTGGTGGTGGGTCTCACTCGATGCCGCGGCGGTGCCCCACTTCTACGATGCGACGACGACGGCGCTGTTTACCGCCGAAACCGGTCTGCCACTGCCGCCTATGCATCAGAGCGCGAGCGAGACGCCGAGCGCCGAGCAACAGGTCTATCTCGACTGGCTCGGCGCCAAGCTCGGTGCGGCGACGCTCGATCTGCGCGATTTTCTCAGGACCACCTATGCGAACGCGCAGGTGACGCTGCTCTTCTTCGTGCCACAGGTGCTCAATGCCGCCCAACCGATGCGCGAGACGGTCAATTTCCCCGTCGCCTCCTGGGCCTGGCCGGCCTTCGACTTCCTGCAGATCGAGGATTACACCCATGTCATCAATGCCGACTGGCGGGCGCACGCCCTGGGACTCGAGAAGGTCGCGGCGGATCTCGGCTATCCGCTCAGCGCGACGCAGTTCTTCGCCGGCTTCGTGCTCGATCCCGCGGATACGCAGATCTGGGCCAACATCGCCCGCGCGCTCGAGGACGCGCGTGCCCGCGGTTTCGTCGAGCGCGTCATCTGGGCCTATCCGCAGACCGTGCGCGACGGCGTCGTCGTTTTCGATCCCCTGGAGGAGCCCGACATGAGCGGATTCCACGAGGTGCGCCTGCCGGCCACGATCAGCTTCGGCTCGCGCGGCGGCCCGCGCTTTTCCACCGAGATCGTCGTCACCGCTTCGGGTCACGAGCGGCGCAACCAGGACTGGCTCGAGGCGCGCGCGGAATATGATCTTGCCGGCGGCATCCGCTCGGAAGCCGATCTTGCGACGCTCGTCGCCTTCTTCCGTGCCCGCGCCGGTCGCGCCTTCGGCTTCCGCTTCAAGGACTGGGCGGACTATAGCTCCGCGGCGCCGGGGGCAGCGATCAGCGCGACCGATCAGGCCATCGGTAGCGGCGACGGCACGACGACCGCCTTTCAGCTCGTCAAGGCCTATGGCGACGGTGCGGCCACGCATCTGCGCACCATCCGCAAGCCGGTGGCCGGTACGGTGCGGGTCGCGCTCGACGGCACCGAGCAGACGAGCGGCTGGTCGCTCGATGACACGACCGGTCTCGTCAGTTTCACCACACCGCCTGCCGCCGGTGTCGCAATCACCGCCGGCTTCGAGTTCGACGTGCCGGTCCGCTTCGCCGAGGACCGCATCGCGGTCTCGCTCGAAGCCTTTGCCGCCGGCGAGGTGCCGAGCATCCGTCTGCTCGAGATTCGCGAATGAGGACGGTACCGCCCGCACTTGCGGCGCATCTCGCGGAGCCGGTGACGACGCTCGCCACCTGCTGGCGGCTGCAGCGGCGTGATGGCGTTCTCGTGGCACTGACGAGCCATGACCGCGATCTCGTCATCGACGATGTCGTCTATCACGCGGATGGCGGCCTCGATGCCATGGCGGCCGAGGAGCGCGGTGATCTCTCGGTCGGCAATCTCGAGATTGCCGGCATCCTTTCGGGCGCCGGACTGCCGGCACAGGACCTCGCCGAAGGCCGGTTCGATGGTGCGCGGGTCGATGTCTTTCTCGTCAACTGGGCCGACCCGGCGGGCGGCACGCTTCTGGTGCGGCGCGGTACGCTCGGTCCCGTCACCCGCGAGGACGGCGTGTTTCGCGCCGAGCTTCTGGGGCTTAGCGAGGCGCTCAGGCAATCGGTGACCGAGGTCTATTCCGCAACCTGCCGCGCCGAACTCGGCGACGGGCGCTGCCAGCGCAGCCTTGCCTCCTTCGAGCGGGAGACCGTGGTCAGCGCCGTGATCGACGCCTTCACCATCGACGTCGGCGGCCTCAGCGAGCCCGACGGCTGGTATGATTTCGGCCGCATCCGCTGGCATACGGGCGCCAATGGCGGATTGGTGAGCGAGGTGCGGCAGTCAACCGGCGCGCGCCTCGCGCTCTTTCAGCCACCGCCCAATGCGGTTGCTGCGGGCGATGTGCTGACGCTCACCGCCGGCTGCATCAAGACCCTCGCCATCTGCGAGAGCAAGTTCGACAATGTGGTGAACTTCCGCGGCGACCCCTTCGTGCCCGGCAATGACGCCATTATTGACTATCCGGGCC